>JACRUB010000161.1 GCA_014305015.1 Vulcanimicrobiota bacterium
GAGCAATGAATTTTCACGCATAAGCCCACCCCCTAAGACGAGTGGGCATGGTTCGGCCGAAAGCCCCGATTTCTTGGCAACAACCTTCACGAGATCGCCAAGCTCGAGAGCCGCGGTCTGCACGATTTTATGCGCGGAGCGCACGCCGTTGCTCGCAAGTGCGAGTATGTGCGGCGCAAGTGAGGCAATCAACGTGACCGGAGGCTGTTCGGGCGCATAGACAAGATCGAAGAGCCCGGCCTGATCGCTAACCCCGAGGCGGCTTTCGAGTTCGGGTTTGAGCTCATCGGAGATGCCGCGTCCATCGTAGATTCGCGCAAGCAACTTGGTCGCGGCAAGGCCGATTGAAAAGCCCGAGCCGTCATCGCCGAGCAGAAAGCCGTATCCGCCCGCGCGGAACGCTTGGCCCGCCGCATTTTCCGCATACGCGATGGACCCGGTACCTGCAATGAGGACGATGCCGGGACCGCTCGGAACACAAGCGCGAAGCGCAATGTGTGCATCGTCTGAAACGCGGACTTGCGTGTGCGCATAGCGTTGCGCGATCGCTTTTTGCAGGCGTTGCGCAATTTCGATGCGGCCGGCGCCCGCCGCGCCGACATAAATCGACGCGGGCGTTTTCTCCGCTAAAAGGTTCTCAATGAGGCCTACGATGCGGCTCGCCGCTTCTTCTGTGCCCAGCGTCGTTGCGCTGGCCCCTTCCGCCGAAAGCGTTTGGCAAAAAACGCCGTCTTGCGAATAGGATGCGACAGTGGATGTACCGCCTGCATCAACGCCGACCGCTACCCCGCGCATTCGGCCTGCACTCGTCTGCCGAGGGAGTCGAATTCATAGGGAACAATTGCGCCGAGCACGGCCTGCGCGCTTGCCCCGGTTACGCGCGGCAGATTAGCCGGCCGCTCGCGCAACGTCTCATAACCGAGCAGGGCAAACGCGATTGCTTCCTTGGCATCGCTGCGGAGGTCCATATCCGTCGTCGTTTCGACACGGTATTCCGAAAGACGTTCCCGCAAGCGTTTCATGAGCGATGTATTGTACGCCCCGCCGCCGCTGACCAAGACTGCACACCCCGCCGGAGCGAGTTGCCGAACCGCATCCGCGATCGTCACCGCTGTCAGCTCCGTCAGGGTGGCCGCGCCGTCCTCGAGGGTCAAGGCCTGCATCACAGCCGCGTGTTCCGCTAAGAGAAACTGGCTGCCGAAACGTTCGCGCCCCGTTGATTTCGGTAGAACTTGAAAGAAATACGGATCGGCGAGCATCCGGTCCAGGGCCGCACGGTCGACCGTGCCGCGGGTGGCAATTGCCCCATCTTCATCGAAGGTTTTTTCGTTCGCGGTTCGTTCTTGCAAGAATGCATCGATCAGCATGTTGCCGGGCCCGCAATCGAATGCAATCGCGTGCTCCGGTGTCGCAGCGCGCGGTAAGAACGTGAGGTTCGCAATCCCGCCGATATTGATCGCAATGCGGTCTTCGTCCGGCGATGTGAGCAGGAGCGAATCAACATAGGGAACGAGCGGTGCGCCGTGGCCGCCGAGCGCGCAATCCGCACTTCGAAAATCAAAGCAGACCGTCGCATGAAGCCGGTCGCGCAAGAAATACGGCGATCCCAACTGCAACGTAATGGCACGCTCGCCATCATGGTAGACGGTTTGGCCATGCATCGCCGCATAATCGATCTTCCGCGTGCCTGCAACGCGAGCAGCCGCTTCGGCATACAGTTCTCCGACATGATGGTGCATATGCGCAACGGCAGATGTGCTGCCGTCATTCGGAGGCATAATCGATTTGAGCGCGTCCACCGTTTCTCGATCGTAAGGCACGGTCCCAAAGTCGATCAGCTCGAATGCATAACTTGCGCCGCGCGGATTAATTTCCACGAGCGCGGCATCGATACCGTCGAGCGACGTGCCGCTCATAAGTCCAATTGCAATCATCGAAGGCCCAAGTCGTCGACAACCGCTTCATAAAATGCCGCGCGTAGGTCGCGTGTATCGTTGCGGCCGTAGTACACGCTATTCGTGAGCAAGACGGCGCTCACATCGCGCTCGGGATCGACCCAAATACACGTGCCGACAAATCCGGTGTGCCCAAAGCTGTTTTTCGAAAACCAGCGGCCACACGAGTTTTCATTGCTTGTCTTGAGTGCCCACCCTAACCCGCGGCGTAATACAGCGTCGTCTGCCTGCTCGCTCGTGGCCGCACGCACCATATCGGGATCGAGCGTTGTTTGCCGTCCGTGGAAGGTCGCGAGATACCGTTCACCAAGCGCAGCCACGTCCGCCGCCGTGCCGAAGATGCCCGCATGTCCCGCGGTGCCACCCATCAAGAACGCCTTTTCATCATGCACGAATCCTTGCACGCGCCCGCGCCAACCGTCATCTTCAGTGGCCGGAATCGCCGGCCGCTGCCGGCTGCGCGGAAGATATCCCGGAATCATTTGCTGCAATGCGATGCCTTCGATGCGCTCGAGTAGTGCGCCGAGCGCAATGAACCCTAAATCCGAGTAGATTACACTTTCACCTGGCGCCTGGACCAAATCCCGGGCGATCGCAAATTCGACAACGTTTGTACCGAGGAGTTGCCGGTAATCCGCGCCCGAATTCATGCCTGAGATATGCGCGAGCAACATGCGCAACGTAATCGGTTCGTGGTCGGTGTTCGCCCACTCCGGAATCCACCGTACGAGCAATCCGTCGAGCGTGAGCACACCGCGTTGCACGAGTTCAAGCGCGCGTGTTGCAACGAAGATTTTTGTGATGGAAGCAAGATCGAAGAGCGTATCGCGATAAACGGGGCGCGCTAGCACATCGTCGCGCGTCCTGCCATAGGCTCTCTCGTACACAAGACGTCCCTGGTGCTCAACGCGCGCTACGGCTCCGGTAAAGATCGTACCGCACGCAGCGCGCACCACGTTATCGTACAGCCGGCCACCTCACGGGCAACTCGCCGGACGGGCCTTTGCGCTCGAACAGAAGCGCGCTCAGGGCCAGCATGTTCGAATCATCATCGCCGTACATCGCTACCACGTTCCGAGCTTCGGGAAACTCCAAAATATCAAACGGTTCGCGCATCGAGATCAGCAACGCATCCGCAGAGTGGCGAAGAATCTCGTGGATTGCCGCTGCCTGCATCTGATGGACATGGGCGCGGCGCGAAAGTACGGCGACGTCCGCTTCGGAATTCGAGAGCTCATCCATCAACTTGCGCAGTTCTTCTGCAGTGGGGTCAAGCGGATAGAAGAGCTGCACCGCGCCGCCGGCGGCCCGTAGCGGTGCGTGGTGCGCATGCGTTCCCTGCGCACCCTCCGTGGTTGTTCCGAGGAAGCTGATCACGTGGAGATTCCTCGGATCGACGTGCGGGTTTCCGCGGACACTCGTGACGGCAGCGTTTGCGATCTCCTCCGCAATATTCGCATAGAGCGGCGGTGCGGCGGCATCGATCGGAGGCTGCAGAGTATGGCGCAACTTGCTCACGCGTTCGTACGCCTCTTGCAAGCGCAACAGCGGAAGGCGGCCGTCCGAAACAGCAGCGGTAATGCCTTCTATCGCCTCCATTGCGAGATCGATACGGTGAGAAATCAAAATGCAATCCGCCCCGGCTTGGAGTGCGAGCACCGCCCCTTGTGCCGTTCCCACGCTTTTTGCAATAGCGTCCATCTCCATGCAGTCCGTAAAGCAGACGCCCGTAAAGCCGATTTCGTTGCGCAGCACATCCGTTAGAACATGCCGCGAGGCCGTGGCCGGATGCTCCTTATCGAAAGCCTCAACGATGATGTGTGCCGTCATAACCGCTCGCGCATTCGGCAGCAACGTCACAAACGGCAGCAAGTCACGCGAGCGAAGCACGGCTTGGTCTTCACTGACTCGCGGCAGTTGCAAGTGCGTGTCGACCGCGGTGGAACCGTGCCCGGGAAAATGCTTGTAGGTTGCAACAACGCCGCCGGCTTCGAGACCTCGCGCAAACGCACTGCCGAACTTTATGACGGTTTGCGGATCGTCGCCGAACGAGCGCGTTCCAATGACGGTATTGTCCCGATGCAGTGCGAGATCGAGCACCGGAGCGAAATCAACGTTCGCCCCGATCCTGCGCAAATCGTGCGCAGTTTGTTCTCCAGCCATGCGCGCAATTTTGGGCCGGCGGGTTGCGGCTAGGGTCATCATCGAGGGAATGTGGGCAATGCCCTCGCGGAGACGCACGACGCGTCCGCCTTCTTGATCGATTGCGATAATCGGCACGCGCTCCCCGAAAGCGCGGCGCACCGAATCGGTCAGCGCACGGGTTTGCTCGACGGTTTGCGTATTGCGTCCGAAAAGAATGATGCCGGCAAACGGCGCTTGTTTGAGCTGCGCCGCGACCTCGCTCGTAAGGTTGGCTCCCTCAAATCCGGTGCAGATGACGCCCGCGGCTAAGTCCCGTACTTGCATTAGAGGACGAGTCCGCTAGCAGGGTCGTATCGCACTGCCTTTTGACGGTTAAAGTGCAAACCGAGACGTTCGCCCATCGCCGGCTTTTGTTCCACCGCACGAACGCTCAAAAGCCCTAGTGAAGTTTGGACTTGCGCATGCCAGCCACCGGCCGCGAACTCGCACGACCGCACGATGCCATCGACGTCGCGCGCGCCATTATTGATCGCTATATCTTGAGGCCGGATCCCAATCACGACGGCTCCGCAGCCCAAAACGGCATTTGCATCGTGGAACACATTCATTGGCAGTGGTCCCAAAAACCTCGCAATCGCACTAGACGCCGGCCTCGCATACACGCGATCGGGCTCATCGCATTGCGTGATCCGTCCGTCCATCAAGATCGCAAGGCGGTCGGCGCTGCCAAGTGCTTCTTCGTGATCGTGAGTGACGAGCAGAACCGCGCACCCGGCTGCTTTGGGAATGGAGCGAAGCGCTTCGCGCACCGGCTCTCGCGCACCGGGATCGAGCCCTGCAAGCGGCTCATCCAGCAAGAGCACGCGTGGATCGCGCAGCAACGCGCGTGCAATTGCCAAGCGCTGACGTTCGCCGCCCGAGAGCCCGGCGATTCGGCGGTCCAATAACGCTTCGATTCCAAAAGTCGCAGCCATAGCGTGGACGCGCTCGGACAGAGCCGTCGCGCTCATCGAACGCAGACGCAGCGGAAAGGCGAGATTCTCAAACGTGCTGAGATGATCGAAAAGCGCGCCGCTTTGAAAGACCAAACCGATCGCGCGCCGTTCGGGAGCAACTGCCGTTACATCGTCATCCGCGATGCGAACGATCCCTTCATCGGGACGCTCGAGGCCTGCGAGGACGCGAAGCAACGTCGATTTGCCGGCCGCCGTCGGACCCAGAATAACGAAACGCTCCGCTGTTTGCACGCGAAGCGAGATATCATCCAGGACCAGCTTTGAATGAAAGGATTTACGGACGCGTTGCGCTTCGAGCGCGCTCACGCTCCTAGTGTATCCGGATTATTTGCGCCGTGAGACGACCTGCTACTTCACTAACGTACACCGAAATGTGCGCACCTTGCGCAAGGTCGGCGATCGTTCCGTACTGGTCCCCGCGACGCATAATATTGGTGCTTGGCAGGATGACGACGTCAACCCGGCCGCGGCGTGCGGTTTGTACGTGGAGAATTCCTCGCGCGTAATCGATGCCCACAATGTCGCCGTCCAAGACGCCGCGATCGTGGCCTTGCGTCTCGACATCGTTGTCGTTCTGCTCTTGGTCCTCAGCAATCACAACCTGGCCAAGACCTGAAGTCGCCAATGCGTCAGCGCGCGCTGCCGGAGAGCCGAGCGCGAGGATGATCAGAGCGATGATAAAATAGCGAGCGAAGATCATACGTTGTTCTAACGCGGGTGGCACGCCGTGCGTTCCGCGCCTGCCGATGTTCTCCCCGCTCTTTACGAAAGCCCACCCTCGCTTGCAAAGTAGTCTTAAACGGGGCTCCCCTGCACCATTATGGAGTCAGTCCCCCGCACGAGTGGGGCCAAATGTAGGCTCCCGGAATCTTCAGAAGGGCTAGTATCAGGCAAGCTGCTGCTCGTATGCCCTGCGCGCTTCGGCCGCTCGATCTCCGCCCTCGCGGGACGCAGCGACGTTCGAGCGGAGGCGTCGAACCGCGTCGTCTTCCGGAGACTTGCCCGCCAAGACAAGACGCAGCGCGATCAGTGCTTGATCGTCAATTTTTGCGCCGAGCATCTCAAGGGCCCGGTAAAACGGGGCTGCCTGCGGATCGTCGGCCCGCTCGTCTAGTAAACCCGCAATCACATCCGCCTTGCTGCCGCGTTTATCGAGAAGATAGTCATCGAGGGAATCGAACTTCATTCTATGGCATTCGCCAGGCGTGCCTTCGGGCTCTCCGTGCTCGCCGTTTTTCTGATTGGCGCAGCACCCAAGTCGCCACCGCTCCACCAATTGGTGGCACTAATGCGCGCGGCCTCGGGCGACCCGTATCGTTATCACATCACAAGCACCGCGCACGAAAAAGACAACGATAACGACGTATCGATTTCGGCAGACTTCTTCGGACTGCAATTTCTAACACGACGCTGCGACGGTGCGCTGTGCAGCGGAACGTATTTTGACGGTTCGCAACTCTTCAGCATTAATATGAACGACACAGCTCTGCCGGCCACGGGAGAACCCGCGCTCAAGGCCATCCGCTATATCAATTCCGGAATGTTTCTTTCACCGGATTTTGCGCGCGCCGGCGGTGTGCTTACGGACATGGCCGTCGTTCGTTCCGAAGGCAAAGCGTATCGCGCAATCGGGGTCAAGGCGCCTTCCGCTGCGCCCATGTACGTGTTGGCCGATCCACAAACGTTTCTGGTCAGCGGCGTGCGTGATTTCAAAGGAGCTGTCTCGTTCGACGACCGTGATTACCGCCGTGTCGGACCGCTCATGCTGCCGTTTTCGATTTACCAAAACGGTGTTGCCGTGCAACAGTACGACACGCGCATGATCTCTACCACGCCACTTACGGCGCCGCACGGACTGCAGCCGCATTTTCGCGCGCCGCCACTTGCAGTTCCGATTCTCCAAGCAAGCGACGCGCCAATTATTCCGTGCACGCTCGCGCGCGTGGAAAC
>JACRUB010000011.1 GCA_014305015.1 Vulcanimicrobiota bacterium
TAAACGAGGTAGATGATCACGCCAAGTGCCAGCCACGACGGGCCCGCAATCCGCCCAATATGATGCGTGTAGAGTACGAAGATGAGAATCGCGAAGATTCCCGCAAATCCGATCAGACCGACCACCGGAAATTCGACACGCTCTCCGCGGAACGTCATCGGAATGTTCCACGGAATCTTGAACTTACGCGGTGTCAGCGGGTCCGTAAACCGCAGCGCGATGAGCGCGACAAAAACCAGCGTGTAGCTCGCTGCCGCGCCGAATGCGTAGAGATCTCCGAGAAATTCATAACCGGCGTTGCCTTGCAGGGCTGCAAAAACCAACTCGATAACGGCCAGTCCGCAGAACGTGACGATGGAAATAACCGGCGTCTTATATTTTTTGTGAACGCGCTCGAAGATGCTCGGCAGCAACTTAAACTGGCTCATGGAATAGGCGATGCGCGAGCTACCGAACACGCCCGAATTGCTGGAGATCAAGAGCAGAATAGCGCCTAAGATCGGAACGTAGAACGCGGCAATCATTCCGAAATACGGGATATTTGAAGCCATGATCGCGACCGCTTTATCTTGGTTCTCGGGGAAACCGAGATAGCGCCAGAAGTCGTGCACCTGGCCGCCGCTGCCGGCCGGAATCGGATGCCACGGCTGCATGCCGAGCGCTAAATTCGAGTACGCGAGCGCAAAGATCAGAATTGTGAGAATCAGTGCGATCGAGGTGCGCGGGATGATCGAGGCCGGACGATTCGTTTCTTCTGCTGCGTGCGAGATCGATTCCAGACCTACGAACGAGATAATCGCAAGCGAAATGCCGTTCATCAACTGGAAGTTTGTCGGCCAGCCGGTCTGCATGCTGTGCACGAGTAAGTCCGGCCGAAACGCGAAGAGAAAGCCGAAAAACAAAATGGAGGTTTCGGAAATCACGTCGAGCGCGCTCACCGCGCCATTGAATGCGGTACTTTCGCGCACGCCGATGATATTGAGGATGGCAAGGCCGGCGATCGCTGCAAAGACGAACGCAAAATGCAGCATCGGACTTCCGCTCGCGTCGAGCATATGAAGGGCCGGCAAGTGACTGAGGTAGCCGATGCAGCCCCACGAGAACAGCGTGATGTCGATCGTGAAATCCAGCAGCACGGCCCAGCCCGCCATAAAGCCGAGCAGATCGCCGAGCCCGCGCATAACAAAGTATTGTCCACCGCCCGCAACCGGATATGCGGCCGCGAGTTCCGTATAGGCAAGGCCGACGCAAACGTAGACGAGTCCGGCGAAAAGAAATGCGACGTTGGAAGCACCGGCGGCTGCGCCGAATACGAGCCCGAGCGCAACAAAAATGTCCGCGCCGACGTCGGCATATCCCCATGAGTATGAACCCCAAGGCGTGACGGAGCGCCTGAGGCTTTCTTCCTTACCCGCCGCCACGGTGAGGACTCACTTAATATTCGACCGCCGTGCGCTCCAGCGAATTGATGATGTATTCCGCCTCGCCGACCTGCTCGATCAAGCCTTCTTGACGGAAGATATCGACGGCCTGGCGCAAAAGTCTGACGCTCTCGCGCAACTCCGAGCGCTCGCGCATGCCGTCGCCCGCCTTTTGTAAGACCATAATCCCGTACTTGAGCGCGGTCTTTGCATATTCGATGTGATTGCCAATGGCTTGCAAATCATGCAGAGCATCGTCGTAGCAGCGCTTGGCTTCATCGTAGCGGCGGCGCCGTGTTGCGAGCATGCCGGAGAGTACGTTACTGAAGGCGTCATTGCGGTTACGTGTCGGCCCGAGAGCCCGGTCCAACGCCTCGCGCAATTCGGGATTGGGAACGGAGACGGGTTTCTCACCGATCGCGGTCGGAATAGTTGCGGCCTCTTTGCCAGTTCCCAGTGCCTGCTCGTGCTCGTTCGAGGTCGGTGTGATAAGCCGCTTGAGTTCAGCCAGGAACTCCGAAGCTGTTTGGAAGCGTTTCTGCGCATCTTTCTCGATGGACTTGATCATGACACGTTCGAGCGGGACCGGAATATTGCGATTGACTTGGCGTGGGAGCGCCGGCGTGTCGTTGACGTGCGAGAAAATCGTCGCAACTAAGTCGTCGGTGTCGTTGCGAAACGGCACGGTACCGGTGAAAAGTTCGTACATCACGATGCCGACGGAATACAGATCGCTGCGCGGATCCGCAGGACGGCTCATAAAGCGTTCCGGCGGCAGATAGGCGATCGTCCCGACAATCTGTCCGGTCTTTGTCGTCTGCGTCATATCGCTCGTGCGGCGCGAAAGTCCGAAGTCCATGAGCTTGACGACTTCGTCTTCCTCGGCAATGATGTTTGCAGGCTTGACGTCGCGGTGAATGATGCCGGCGTTATGGGCGTACTCCAGTGCCGTGAGCACCTGCATAAGGTATCGAATCGCGGTGTGATACGAAATGGATCCGCCTTCGAGTTCCCGCAGCGTTTTGCCCGGCACGTACTCCATGACGATGTAGCCATGGCCTTCGGACTCGCCCGCATCATAGACGGCAACGATGTTCGGATGGTTGAGGGTCGCCATCGCTTGCGCTTCCTTTAAGAAGCGACGGCGCACATCGACGGAGCGGTCGGTGAGAATCTTTACGGCGACGTTGCGGCGCAAGACGCTATCAAGCGCCAGATATGTGTCGGCAGTGCCGCCCTGCCCGATCATTCGTTCGAGCGTGTACCGCTCCGCTAACGTGACTCCCGCTAAGTTCTCCATGCTAAAAGGCGTTCTTATGTAGCACGATGCGGTCGCCATCGAGGGCGACGATGTCGAATCGAGCGCGGGCGGTGGGAGCGATGAATTGGAGATAGTCGGAGGCCAAGCGCCGCAGCGTCGCGCGTTTCTTGCGGTCGACTGCTTGCAGGGCACTTCCGAAGGTTGCCGTGTTGCGCAGCTTTACCTCGATAAACACAATCGTCTCTCCGTCCTTACAGACGAGGTCGATCTCTCCTCCGGGAAGCCTGACGTTCTTTTGCACGATGTTATAACCGTGCTCTTCTAAATACGCGGCCGCCCGGTCTTCGCCGCCGCGTCCGGCGCTGCTATTGTTGGGCATCGCGAACGCGCCAAAATCCGGTGCGATGGTGCACGCAGGGTCCATGCTCTTTAAGGGCCGCGATGTGAGCGGGAGTTGCATATCCTTTATGTTCGGCAAATCCGTACCGGGGCTCGATGTGGTCCAGCTCCACCAGCAAACCGTCGCGATAGACCTTTGCGACAATGGATGCGGCAGCAACGGTGGCGCACTTTGCGTCGCCTTTAATGACCGGCTCCTGAACGCCGGTATACGACTTAATCCGCACGGCGTCGGTGAGTAAATAATCGGGCATGCGGCCGAGTTGCTTGAGCGCACGCTCCATTGCGAGAACGCTTGCCCAGTAGATATTAATTTCGTTGATCTCTTCCACGCTTGCAATGCCGACCGCCCACGCGATGCACGTCGACTTGATGATCTCGCAAAGTTCGGCTCGCAACTCGGCCTTAACTTGCTTTGAGTCATTGAGCCCTCTGAGCATCAGCGGACCGTCGGTGATTACGCAAGCCGCGACGACCGGCCCTGCGAGTGGGCCGCGCCCGACCTCATCGATTCCGCCGACAAAAATATGCCCGCGTTCGCGCGCGCGATTTTCGTAAAGGTGTAAACGGTGTAAGCGGCGGCGTTCGCGCTCGTACGCGTTCTTAGCTTTTCGCTGCTTTTCCGTCATCGGGTGCGGTCTCAAGCGTCATGCGTCCGAATTTTCCGTCGTTGAAGTCTTTGATGTACGATTGCGCGGCATTGTGCATATCGATGGTGTTTCCACGGCGCAAAAAACCGCGAGCATTCGCGAACGTTTGTAAGTCCGGAACGCGGGTCCGGCCTTCGGTTTTCTCCTTAAGCCACTTGTAGAAGCGGTAGACCACATCTTCCGGATCGTAGCGTTCGCGCGGAATGGCGTTTGTCATCGCGAGCATCCACTGCGCTTCCGGCGTATCGATTTTCGGAACCAGGATGCCGGGGGTGTCCATGAGTTCGAGATTCGGTTGCACGCGGAACCACTGCGTACTGCGCGTCACGCCGGCTTTATCTTCAGTTTTTGCCGCCGCGCGCCGCAGCAAACCGTTGATGATCGATGACTTGCCGGAATTCGGGAGGCCGACCACGATTGCGCGTTGATTCGCGCCTTTGCTTTGCGCCGCCAGTTGTCCGAGGTGAAAGTTTGCTTTGCCGACGCTGGTCTGCTCTTTGCCGTTGACGGCCACGGCGCGCCGGTTCGTTGTATTAAGGTGGGTCATCCACTTGATGGTCGCGGCGGGCTCGGCGAGGTCTTCGCGGCTTAAGATGATGAGACGCGGTTTCTTGCCGGCGATCGCATCCAGCATCGGATTCGCACCGCTCCGCGGAACGCGCGCGTCGATCACTTCAATGACAACATCGATGAGCTTCATGTACTCGTCGATCTTGCGCATCGCCGAGACCATGTGCCCGGGATACCATTGAATGACTTGTTCGAAATCCGCGTTCACAATGTGCCCATTCGCCCTAGCGGCCAGATGCCGGCAATGGCCTTGCCAATAACCTGCGGGTCGTCGACAAAGCCCCAAAACCGGGAGTCGTCGCTGTTCGCGCGATTGTCACCCAATACATACAAGGCGCCTGCAGGCACCGTTACTTCCTTGAAGCTCCGCCTATCAGGGTACCGCACATAGGGCTCCTCGAGCTTGGTTCCATTCACGAAAACCGCCCCGCGAACAATAATTACCCGGTCACCCGGCAGGCCGATGATGCGCTTGAGATACACCGAGGGTGCCGAGCGTTCATGCCGGAAGGCCACGATGTCTCCCCGCTCGGGGTGCCCGAGCCGGTACGAGACGGTATTAATGAGGACGTATTCGCCCGAGTCGATGTGGGGCGCCATGGATTGGCCCGAGACTTGCGGCGTCCGCATGAAGAAGGCAATTGCAAGAATTCCAAGGGCTGCGATTTGAAGCGTGAAGCTTGCAAGCGAGCGCCATTGCAGTTGCCGGGGCACTTACTTTAGGATGCGGATGCGGTCGAGTGGCCAGAACAACAGGAACGCGTGTCCTGTAAAGCCGGCCTTATGGCCCTTGATTTGTCCAGAAGCAAACTCGCCGTGCAACTGTGCGAAACCCCAGATATGCGAATCTTCCGAATTGTTACGGTTATCGCCCATCATAAAGTAATAGCCGTTCGGAATGCGGTCGCAGGCTTGCCACTGCGACTTCGGCGGAATGTTCGCCGAGTCGAGGAGAAGCGGCTGGCCGTCAACGATGATGCTGCAATTCTTGATCTCGAGATCGTATGCCGGCTTCTCTTTGATGTACGGTTCTTTGACTTCTTGACCGTTGCGGAAAATGATGCCGTGCCGAATGGCGAATTGATCGCCGGGCGCACCGATCAATCGTTTGATGAAGTCACTGGTCGTGACGACCGGCGGTGGAAACACCACGATATCGCCGTGCTGCGGTTGATGAAAGCGGTACTCAAACTCGTTAACCAGCAAGACGTCGTGAACTTGCAGCGTATTTTCCATCGAGCCCGACGGAATGTAGAACGTGCGAACAACGAACGTGATAAGAAAGAGCGCGACGAGACCTGCGACGATAAAAGCGTCGAGATATTCGCGCGCAACAGCTGTAGCTGAAGTCTTGCCTTCAACACCGGCCGGAACGGGACGCAGACTGATTGCGATTCGCGCGACCGCGAATACGACGATGAGCCCGAGAAGTTGAAGGGGTGTCAGGGCGATACTAACGGGTGGCTTTCTTCTCTTTGATTCGGGCCGCTTTACCGATCTTGGTCGACAAGTAATAGAGGCGGCTGCGGCGGACGATACCGCGCTTGCTCACTTCAATACGTTCGACGCGCGGGCTATGCAGCAAGAACGACTTCTCAACGCCAACGCCATGGGCGACCCGGCGCACGGTCACGGCCTCGGCAGCACCGCCGCCCTTGCGGACAGTGACGACGCCTTCAAACATCTGTATGCGCTCTTTGCCGCCTTCGACGACTTTTGAGTACACTTTGACGGTGTCGCCGGAACGGAAATCCGGGACGGACTCTTTGCGCTGCTCTTTATCGATCAGGTCAATGACGTTCATTTGAAAAGGCACTCCATCTAATTACGTGCCCCCCAGCAAAGCTGGGGCCCCCAGGGCCGAGGCGCGCATATCGTTCTTGCTAGGGCGCGATTCCCCGAGGGCGCGCCGAAACCACATAAAATAAAATATTGACCGCTGCCGGACAACCAAGAGAGTTTATCACGGGGCGTTAGTACTACGCAACCGACAAAACGTTACTCCAAATCCGGTCGCCTGGACCGGGTCCGCTCTCGCGAAGCCTCCCTTCGCCAGGCGGCGATCTTGGCGTGGTCCCCAGAGAGCAGCACTTCAGGCACATCGACCCCCCTGAAGCGGGGCGGCCGTGTGTACGCCGGATAGTCGAGCACCCCGTCTGTGAACGACTCGGCATCCAGGGACTCCGCCCGCACGACCCCTTCGACCAGGCGTGCTGTCGCATCCATGATAGCCAGGGCCGGAATTTCGCCTCCAGTAAGCACAAAATCGCCGAGCGAGAGCTCTTCAATTGGATACAGCGCGGCTAACCGGTCGTCGATTCCCTCGTAGTGGCCGCAAACGATGATCAGACGATCTAGCCCACTCAGGCGGACCGCGTCGGCCTGCACGAACGCCCTGCCAGCCGGGGACGGCATGACGATCAGCCGGCGCTCCCCGGCCGAAGCCTCGGCAAGAATAGCATCGAGGGTCTTGGCGATCGGCTCGATCCGCATGACCATCCCGGGGCCGCCCCCGTACGGCGTGTCGTCTGCGCGCTCGCGTCCTTCGAGCGCGTCCAGGATGTGGTGGTAACGGATCTGAATGACTCCGGCCTCAACCGCTCGCCCGACGATCGAAAGGCCGATGAACGGCGCGAAGACTTCCGGAAAGAGCGTGACCAGATCGATCGTCAGCATAGAAATGAAGTGTTCAACCTGCGCAAACTCGCGGCATTTTTCCGGCCCCGG
>JACRUB010000060.1 GCA_014305015.1 Vulcanimicrobiota bacterium
AATCCTGGCAGGTAAGCTTGCGCCCAAAGCGGCGACGCCGGGAAAGATCACCAAACGCGATATTCTGGAAGACTTCGCACAGCACTGCCTTTCGTTCATCGATCCCAAAAAGGTCAAGCCGTTTAAAGTTGCAATCGATGCAGGCAACGGAATGGGCGGCGAAACGGTGCCCCACGTCTTCAAGCATCTCCCGTGCGAAGTGATCCCGCTCTTTTTTGAACTCGATGGCAGCTTTCCGAATCATCCGGCAAGTCCCATCGAACCGGAAAACATGCGCGACCTGCAGGCCGCCGTGCTCAAGAACGGATGCGATCTCGGCGTGGCGTTCGATGGCGATGCAGACCGCATGTTCATCGTGGACGAAAAGGGCGATCTGATCGGCGGCGATATCGTCACCGCGCTCGTGGGCCTGAGCACGCTCAAGAAACATCCCGGCGCAACGATTCTCTACAACCTCATCTGCAGCCGCAGCGTACCGGAGGTTATCGCCAAAGCCGGCGGCAAACCGCTACGCTCGCAAGTGGGCCACTCCATTATCAAAAAAGTCATGCGTGACAACGACGTTCTTTTCGGGGGCGAACATTCGGGGCACTTCTACTTTAAAGACAATTGGTTTGCCGATTCCGGAATGATCGCGCTCATGGAGTGCCTCGAACTCTTCAGCGACGCAGGCAAGAAAGTCAGCGAAGTGATTGCGCCGATCGACACGCGGTTCCGTTCGGGCGAAATCAACAGCACGCTCAAAGATATTCCACGCAAACTGCAGGAACTTCAAGATCACTACAAAGATGCGAAAATCGATCATCTTGACGGCGTGACCATCTCCTACCCCGACTGGTGGATGAACGTCCGCCCCTCCAATACGGAGCCGCTTCTGCGCCTCAACGTTGAAGGTGATACGCTCGCGCTCATGGAGCAGCACCGCGACGAAGCTCTTTCAGTTATAAGAGGTGCTGCGCCTAGCTCCGCACCCCCCATCGCAAGCGATGGGGCCCCCAATACCAACGCTCCCTCACGTCAATAGTGCAAGCGCGATTCCCCTTGGGGTCGCGAAAAAATCATGACACTTGACACGACCGCGATGCGCCGGTACGAAACCGCGCGCGAGGCCGTCGCCGCCCTCATCTACGGGATCGAACCGGTCTTGCCGCCCGCGCAACGAGAAGTTGTGGTGGGCGCGCGCGAGCGGTTGCAGCGTGCACGTTTCGTTCTTGCGGTAGTCGGCGAGTTTTCAAGCGGAAAATCATTTCTGCTCAACGCATTGCTCGGCAAGTTCCGCTATGAAACGGCCGCGAACACACGCCGAATTACCGGCTTACTGGCGACCGATATCAATCCATCTACGGCAACGATCACTGAACTCGAGTGGGGAAGCTCCGAAGAAGCCAATGCCTATTACGAGGATGGGCGGACGGAGCGCATTCCGCTCGACCGGCTCTCGAAATTCGTTGCCGTCGGCAAGACCGGGGACGAAGGCAAGATGCATGATGCGACCGCGGTCGAGAGCCGGGCACCTGCGCGCGTGCTTGTGTCGGTTGACTCACCGTTCCTTCAGCGCGGTTTCACCGTGGCAGATACCCCCGGTCTCGCATCGATCAATCCCGCGCACCGCCGTGCCACGCTGCAGTTCTTGCCATCGGCTGACGCCGTGCTTTACCTGATCGATACCCAGCAGCCGTTTAGCGAAGGCGATGCCGCGTTTCTGGGCATTATCCGTCAGCACATCGATTCGATTTTCATTGTCCAGACGAAGATCGATCTTTGGGAGCAAAAGCAGAGCGACGGGCGCGAGGCCTGGCGCAGTGCGCACGACCGCATCGCCTCTCTTGCAGCCATTCACGCTCCAGGCACCTACGTTTTTGCCCTCTCTGCACGGCAGTATGCCGAAGGCGCGCTCGAACGCTCCTCCGCGCTTATTGCTCGCAGCCGTTTCCAAAAGTTTCTCGATGCACTCGATGCTTCGCTCATCGCAACCACCGGACGCGCGCGGTTGCGGCGCGCCGCTGGGCAGACCGAACTCGCGATCTCATCCGCAATCGCATTGCTCGAGCAGAATGCGGCGATGCTCGCCCTCGATCCGGGCGAATTGCAAAAACGGCAAGCCCAGCTGCTTCCGCAGTTCGACACGCTTGCGCAGAACGTCGAGCTCGAATGCGAGTCGATCGCCGCGCGTGCCGCTCTCCGTCGTGCCGTAACGCAAAAGCAAGGCGCTATTCTAGCCGAGCAAGCCGAGAACACCCTCGCGCAAGCCTTTGATACTGCGGACGTAGCGCGCCTACGTGACCGGGCTCGGCTCCATATTCTGGTGGATCGCACGTTTGCGGACGTCATCGGTGCGTTCGCCGAAGAAATCGCGGCCGAAACAATTGCAGATATCCAAGCGGCGCTGGCAAGTGCGCAAGCCCTTAGCCCAGTTGAGTTTTCACTCAGTGACGCGGCAGCACGGGCCTTCGGCGCAGAGCCCGGAACCGGTATCTGGACTGCAGAGTTGCCTCCGGCCATCTCCGCATCCATCGTGCTGGCGGCGATCGGAGGACCCGCGATCGCGCTTGTCAGTGATATCGCGGCCCGTTTCGGTGCAGTTCAGCCGGGTGCGTATATGAAGCGGGAACTAACGGCGGATCTGCGCGCCCACATCTTTCCGCGACTCCGCGTAGAGCTAAGCGACTTTTCGCAAACGATCGGATTCAAGCTGGAGACGCTGTATGATTCGCTCTCCGCAAAACTCGCGCAAGGTTTGCAAGAGAAGCGCGAAGCCGAGCTCGGCAGCATCGAGCGCGCGCTTGCGATGCATGCTGCCAATGAAGAGCTGGGAAGCCGACGCGTGCAATATGAGCGCGACGTGCGGACACTGCAAGACGCTCAAAGCGCGGTTGATTCCGCAGTTCAGGAATTTCTTGCGCGCGACCCGGAAATCGCGCCGGCCGACCCTGGTCACGAAGCCGTGCGCCGCTCGCACGAAACATCTTTCGACCAAGCCGCGTACGGCCTCGGGTTGCGTCCACAACGCTGGCGGGTCGCCGTTCTAGGTGCCTTGCGCCGCGGGAAGTCGAGCCTCATTAATGCCATTGCGGGAACGCGCGTGCTGGCCGACGAGGCGGCGGGAACGATCGCCTATCCCGTGCACGTTCGGTATGGCCCGCTCGAGCGCGCTTACGCCCTCGGATCAGACAGCCAGTGGCGCGAAGTCGAGATCGAATCGGCTTTGGAGGAAGCGAGCCGCAATCCGGTGCTTATCGAAACGCCCTGGTCCTTGCCGCGCGAGCTCGTGCTGGTGCACGTGCCGGCATTTGATTCCGGCGGCGATCATGCCGAAGAGATTGCCGTACTTGCCGCATCGCAGGCAAGTCAGGTCGTCGCGCTCTTCTCTCGACAACTCTCCGATCGCGAATTGGATGTGTACGAACGCGTCGCAGAAATCGGCAAGCCGATGCTTTTCGTTCACACGATTGCAGATAATGAAACGGCCTCCGAACGCAAGCAAGTGGTGGAGCTGGCGAAGTCGTACCTTGCGCAGCGCAACATCCTCGCAAACCGCATTTTCACAATTTCAACACTGGATTATGCGGCTGCCAAGCGCGACACGCGAGCACCCTCCGCCTGGAACGAGCTCGATGCGCTCATCTCCACATTGACTGCCGACGCCGAAGCTCACATGGAGCGGCTTGCGCGGCTCGAACGGCTTTCGAAAGCGCAAAAGCCCTCACCCGGTGCGCCCGGCGCGCCGGCCCACGAGCCAACGGGTTTGCGCCGTGCCCTCGCCCGTTTGCTCGGCAGATAGCCTGGTTAGGGACCTCTTAACGATGGGAATAGTTGGCAAATCGCGAAAACCAGCCACCATATACCACCAGGAGGCGTTCTTACGTCTGACCGTTTTTCGGTAGGTCCCGCCAAACTTGCGTTTGGTGATGGAACCGTTGCCCACGGGCGCCTCGCCGTTGCTAACGGCCGGATCGCCGAAATCTCACCCCCCGACGGCCCCGCCGATTATTCGCTCCCCACGGGAACAATTATCGCACCCGGTCTGATTGACGTTCACACGAACGGCGCGCGCGAATTTCTTTTCAACCGCGATCAAGGCAACGCGGTTCCCGTTGCGGCGCTTGAGTACGCGCGCCAAGGCGCGACCGGATTTGTTGCCGGCATCATGACGGCACCATGGGAATCGATGCTGCACGCGGCGAGCGAAATCGTCGAAGCGGCACACACGCTCGAAGAAGACGAGCCGATCGGCGCACGCTGTCTAGGCATTCATTTCGAGGGCCCATTTCTTAATTCGAAATTTAGACGCGTGCATCGCGCCGAGTGGGTGCTTCCCGCCACCGCCGAACGCGCACGCGCAATGCGTGATGCCTGCCGTGGTGCATTGTTGATGGTGACGCTCGCGCCTGAGGTTGAAGGCGCAACCGACGCCGCGCGGGTTTTTCTCGATAACGGGATCGTCTGTTCGGCCGGTCACACCTCGGCGCGTTATCGCGAAGGCATGCTCGCCATCGGCTTGGGATATCGCTCCCTCACGCATGCGTTCAACGCCATGCCGCCGCTGGATCATCGCGATCCATCGATTCTCGCGGCCTTCATTCAAGACCGCAGAACCATGGTGCAGGTGATTTGCGACGGTCATCACGTCGCACCCGCGATGGTCGATCTTCTCTACCGCACGCTCGGCGATCGCGTCGTGCTCGCTACGGACAATATGCCGCCCTCAGGCCCGGGTTACCGTGTCGAAGACGGACTCGTACGCGCAGAAGATGGAACGATTGCAGGCAGTGCGCTGCGGATCGATCAAGCCGTGCGCAACTACATGGACTACACGGAGTTGCCTTTCGAGCGCGCGATCTCAGCCGCCACGCGCGCACCCGCGCAATTGCTCGGATTGCAACGCGATATGGGATCGATCGCGAAAGGCATGCGCGCGGATCTCTCGCTCTGGGATGAAAACTACAACGTTATCGGCACGATTGTCGGCGGCCATGTGGTACATGGTGATTTCGCTAAGGCAATACCCGCTCAAGCTTCCTAATAACGACGCTTAAGCGAGCTAGCGCTTCTTGCCCTTTACAAGAATTTTTGTAGAAGTGCGTAACGAAATGTCTCAAGCGTTTCGTTAGGTGTGGTACGGAGGTCATCCGAATGCACGAACCGCCACCTACCCTCTGCGGCTCCATTCATCTCTGCTTTCCAAACGAAAGCACCAAGCAAACAGCGCTCGAGGCATGCGGCGAACATGCCTGGAAGCTCAAGGACGACGATCGTCCGCTGTGTGCTACGTCGACGATGATTTCGGTCGGCGAATTCTGCAAATTTGCCGCGACAGTTCCCGAGGATCAGCGCAAACAAACAAAAGTGACCTTCATTCCGGCGACCAAAGAGATTGCCGCATTTCTTGAGTACTTCAATGTGAACAATCTCCAGCTCTTACATGCCCGTTGCGAGCAGATGCTGGTTTCCTCCAGTGCTAGCGCAAACGGTGCTCGAGCCAGTTGCTGAAATCAATAGCGGTCATCGGATGCGCAACCCCGTAGCCTTGTAAGGCATCAACACTTCGCGCTTCTAACCAGCGGCGTTGTTTGTCGCTTTCGACGCCCTCGGCGATGACCTCCCAACCGAATGCTTTCGCGAGCGCGATCGTCGCATCGAGGACGATCCCTTCTCGCTCGCTGCGGAAAAGAGAGCCGACGAGTTCACGGTCGAGCTTCACGAAATCAATCGGAATCGTCGATAATTTTTTGAGTGCAACGCCCGCAGATCCAAAGCCGTCAAGGCCCACTCGCACGCCGCGTTCGTGCAAACCATTAGCAACAGCAACCGCTACCTCCCAATCGTGTGCCACTGCCGCTTCGCCCATCTCAACGGAAAGAAATGACGGATCGATTCTGGTCTGAGCAATACAGTCGTTAATGGAATCAAGCACGGACCACGTGGGACGCGCAATATTGATATGCACGCACGGCCGGCGGCCGCCGGATGCCCAGCGCTGCGACTGTGTGAAGGCCTCCGCGATCACCCACGAATCGATGAGCGTCGTGAGGCGGTTCGTCTGAGCCAATTCCAAAAACGATTTGGGTGAGAGTAACCCTTGCGATGGATGCAACCAGCGCAATAGAGCCTCGACCGCAAGAAGTTTGCCACTCATGGTATCGATGATAGGCTGATAGTAGAGCAGGAATTCATTCTCGAGATTGTTGTGCTGCAGGCGGGTTTGCAGGTCTTGGCGGGTTGCAAGTTCCTCCGCAAGTGCCTCGTTGTACCAACAGTATCTCAGCTCGGATTGCGACTTCGCGCGGTACATCGCAGCATCCGCGTGCGCCAACAACTCCTCCCGCGACGAGGCGTCGTCAGGGAAAATCGCAATACCGATGCTGGCGGAGAGGCGTTCCGGCAATTGTTGCAGCTTCAGAGGTTTCTCAACCGCGTCAATCAGGCGCTGTGCAACTTCGATGAGATCCGCTTCGTTCTCAAAACTCGGAAAAAGAATCGCAAACTCATCGCCGCCCACGCGCCCGATAAATTCATTCTGTCGCAACGTTTCGCGCATACGACGGGCGATCTCGACCAACACGGTGTCGCCGGAGGAATGCCCGTACGTATCATTGATATGTTTGAATCCATCGACGTCCAGATAAAAAAGCGCCGTTCGCTCGTTGTTCCGGCGTGCAGAGGAGAGTGCCTCGCTGATGCGGGCAATCGTGGCCGAGCGGTTCGGCAGGTCCGTCAGCGGATCGTAAAAAGCAAGGTGAGAGAGATGTTCTTCTTGTTGAGCACGCTCGAGCAGTCGCGTAAAGACATCCGCGAGCAACTTCAAGTATGCGGATTCTTCGCTTCGCAACGGCTGCGGGCGCGGTTCTCGGGAGGAGAGCGAGAGGATCCAAGTCTGTCCCCGTGCGCGAAATGAGACAGTCACAAACGAACGTAGCCCGAAGCGCTTGACCGTTTCGTTTCGAGAAGCTT
>JACRUB010000005.1 GCA_014305015.1 Vulcanimicrobiota bacterium
AAGGTCGGCTTTGGCGATCGATTCGGGGGGCCCCGCATCAACGTGCTGTACTAGGACGCCATCTGTAAACTGCACCGATTTGGTAAGCATCGCATCATCACGGCGCGTGTAAACGCGCACTTCGGCACCCATCTTCGCCATTGCTCGGGCGAGCGCCGCGACGTGAACGTTCTGGCCGCCGGCGTCGACGCCCCCCAAAACTGCAAGCGGGCTGGCATGCTCCGAAACCATAGCTATTTTCATGCCGCAACCTCAGCCAGCAAGGCATCCCAATTGCGCAGAAATTGTGGCAAGCTATAACGCGCGAGAGCCGCCTCTCGGGCACCTTCCCCCATCCTGCGCGCTTCCGTAGGATGAGTAATCAGCATGCGCGTGTACTCGAGCAATTCCGCAATATTGGTAGAAATAAAACCCGCCTCCGCAGGTACCGCTTTCGGAACCTCAGTTGTCGCCAGCGCAATAACCGGCATTCCTAGATGCATCGCTTCAATCAGCGAGAGTCCGAGCGACGTCCAGCGAACGGGATGGATGTAGAGGCGGCGCTTGGCCATCTCGCAATGGAGCTGCGCTTGCGGGAGGTTTTCGATTCCACCGCACACCGCCGCCGAAATTCCGAAGAGGTCTACCGGTGCGACTTGTGCGAAGCGGTCGATCAGATCGCTGCCGGTAACGCGCCCGCGGCGCGATGGTTCGTTGATGACGATCGCACTGCGTTCCATCTCGCCTGTGTAGCGGTAACCCGGATCGACGACTCCGTGCTCGATCACGCGAGTCGGCGTCGATCCCATGTTCCAGAAAAGATCGTTGAAGTGCGTCACGTGCACTACGGTGAGCTCGGGGCGGTTTGCGGCGCAATGCACCATGTCGAGGATCTCGCCTTGAGGTGCGTCGTGTTCCACATAAATCGTGCGAACGTCGCGCCCCGGCTCACGCCCAAGCCAGCGCGGCGCAAGCTCCGTCAACTCGTGCGGCCGCTGCACGATCAGCACGTCGATTTTTTGTTGCGCCAGTCTCTCGGGCGGCAGCTCAATCACGCTCTGCGGCCACTCCCACGTTTGCGCGCGGCCGCGTCCGTCGGGTCCACGACCGGGAATAACGGGGACGAAATAGCGGTGTTCGCCCTGCACGAAGGCGGTCATCCAAGAACCGTGCACGTGCCACAATAAAATGTTCATGCCGGTACGGGTGAGTGCGTACCGGTGAGATGATGTAAGGCAGCCAGGACATCGTCGACGCTGATGCGATCTAAGCAGGGTTGCGCTTCAAATGGACACACGCGAGCGCGACATCCACGGCACGCTATGTCTTGAACGCCCAAAAGGACGTGCGGCACCATCCATGGGCGAAAACGCACCGCCGGTATGGTCGGCGGAAATAACGAAATTACCGGCGTCTGGACCGCTGCCGCGACGTGCGCCGCCGCCGTATTTCCGCAGATCACCGCGTGCGCGCCGGCGATGATCGCCGCGAATTGCGGAAACGTTGTAAGGCCGCATGCGTTATACACTCCGGACGTATTGCCCGCAACGTAGCGGGCCAGGCTAAATTCTTCATTGCCGCCGGTTACTACGACGGTTCGTCCCCCGACGCTTAGCGCGCGCACCAGAGCGGCATTTTTTTCCGCCGACCACGCCCGCGCCGGGACCGTCGCACCCGGGTGCACTACGACGTACTCTCCGTTTCTCCACGGCCACGTCGCCTGACCCTCGGCACGCTCTATGTGCAACCGCCGGTCGTCGTGCTCGGGCAACGAATAGCCGAGCTGCGCGACAAGCGAAAGATCGCGTTCCACTTCATGGATGTCGTCGCGCATGCGGTGGCGGATATCCAGCAGATTTCCCGGATAATCATCGCTGATGGCCGCGATCATCGGAATACCTGCGATGCGCAGAAGAAGCGCGAGCGGCAGCGGACTTTGATGAAACGACGTAAAGATGATGGCCCGGTCGAAGCTTCGCGAGTTGATGGTGTCGATGAATGCATAGACTTTTCCCGGTTCGATAGGCTGCGGCTCTGCATCGATCCACGACGCGTGCTCGATAAGCACTTCGTCCACGCCGGGCAATAAGTGCGCCGCTGCGCGCCCCCGTGGCCCTGCCAGAAACGTCACATTTTGTGCCTTTGCCGCAACCGCGCGCACTGCGGGGCCCGTCAAAAGCACGTCGCCGTTGTTGTCTTGGCGCGCTAACAGTACGCGTTCGTTCGTCATCGCAAGACCGTGTCCACCGCGGCGCTGAGCGATGGCGCAACCTCCGGCGCGTGTTCGATTTCTTCAGCGCGTGTTTGCGATGTCGGGACGAGTATTGAGCGGGCACCCGCGGCTCTTGCCGCCACGACATCGGCGCCGATGTCGCCAATCACCACGCATTCTCCTGGCTCGACACCGAACCGCGCAGCTGCTTCGATAATCAATCCTGGTTGTGGCTTACGGCATGCACAGGAATCGTCGGGACCGTGTGGGCAGGTGAACCAGCCGTCAATATGGCCCGCTAAATCTGCAATGCGGTCGTTGACTTGTTGAACTTGCAGTGTGGTGATGTAGTTACGCGCGATGCCGCTTTGATTGGACACCACGCCGATTGGAATGTTTCGCTCGCGGATGCGGTCGAGCGCGGATCGCACACCAGGCATAAGCTGCACTTGCGAGGGATCGCCGTTGTATGGAACGTCCACGACGAGCGTTCCGTCGCGATCGAAGAGAACGGCCTTAGGCCGGCGCAACGGCGTGTCGATCATCGCGCCAAGCGCAAACGGGCGCCGGCAACGAGGCGATGGTAGACCGCGGCAAATGGAATCGCCGCGCTGGTCACGAGCATCGTACCGACTTCGTCCGAGGTTTTGGGACCGGGCATAATTCGTTGCCATGCGAAGTGGAACGTTGATCCGGCCCACAATGCAAACGCGCCGAGCGCGGTGCGGCGCCCTCCAAGTGCGGCCGCGCACAGGGCAACGGCGCCGCATATAGTGGTTGCCAGATGTTGCGGGAAACGCACCCGGGTTTCGTTTGCCCGTTGGCGCCAGTCGCGGCCGTAGCGATGTCGCATCAGCGCATCGTCGGCATTACCCGCCTGCAGTCGCACGCTGATCCAGCGATCCGATGGGCGAACCGGATGCAGAACACTTCGCGCGCCTTTAACGATTTCATAGCCGGCATCGATCACGCGTAGTGCAAGATCCGAATCCTCACGAAAAGCACGCCGAAAGCGCTCGTCGAACCCGCGAACTTCTTGTAGAACGCTGCGCCGGTACGCCATGTCGGCCGTTATCCACTGCGCGTGTTCCAAACACGCGACGTTGCGTTCCCAGTCTGTGGCTTTACGGGTCTGCGGCAGCGGAACGCGCACGTTGCCTTGACTGGCCGCGACGCGGTCTTCCAGCGTTTCCAAATCCCCACGCAGCTCGTTCAACCACTCCGGGTGAGCGATGACGTCATCGTCCAGGAATGCGATCCACGGCGCAGCCGCCTTTTCGAAGCCGATGTTCCGAGCGGAGGCCGGTCCCGACGCCTTTCCTTTTAGAATGCGAATACGTGAGGCGAACGAGTCGCTAATATCTCCGAGGTCGAGCGGCGTCGAGGCGTCTTCGCGATCGTCAACGATGAGGATGGATTGCGGCCAGTTTTCCGGAGCTTGTCCAAAGGAAGCGAGAAGAACGCCCAGCGAGGAGCGGCCGATTGTGGGGATGACGACGTCGATAGCCGTCATAGGCGTGCACCGTTTCGCCGCACTAAGAACGGCCCAATGGCGAGCGCATCGATCGGCGCCGAACCGAAACATTCGAGGGCGTCCCGCGGCGCATCGACCATTGGCCGTCCGGCAGTATTCAAACTCGTATTTACCACCACCGGAACGCCGGTGCGTGCGGCCACCGCTTCGAGCATCTCTGCCACGAGTGGCTCATCGTGGCCGTCGACAGTTTGCACGCGCGCGGTTCCGTCAACGTGTACGACCGCGGGAATCTTCTCGCGCCACGCATCTCTCACGCGGTGCGTGAAGAGCATGTACGGGCTGGGCAATTGGCCTTCGAAAATTTCATGAGCGCGCTTCTCGAGCACCATCGGTGCGACCGGCCGGAATTGTTCGCGGCCTTTGATGTTATTCAGCCGCTCGAGGTTGTCACAGAATTTTGGATTTGCAAGTAAACTGCGGTGACCCAGCGCACGCGGACCATATTCGCTTTGGCCCTGGAACCACGCGACGATTCCATCGTTGGCTATGATTTGTGCCGTGGCGTCGGCGATGCTCGTCGGACGCTCGAATGCGATGGCCGCCTCCATGAGCCATCGTTCGAGTTCGGCTTCCGACCAGGAACGACCAAGTGCGGCGGTCGACATGGGTCGCACGCGGTCCCCTAAACGATGCGCAGTGTATTGTGCGGCGCCGAGTGCCGTCCCGGCGTCACCGGACGCGGGTTGAACCCAAATCGTTTTGAATGGTCCTTCGCTCGCCAACCGCGCGTTAGCGACACAGTTGAGAGCGACGCCGCCGGCCATGGTGAGCACGTCGTCACCCGTGCAGGCGTGCAGCCAGTGGCCGAGTTCCAAAAGCATCTCTTCCACTCGCGTTTGAATACCGGCCGCTAAGTCGGCGTGGACTTGGGTGAACGGATCGGTTTCGCCACGCTGGGGACAGAGCGCATCCCAGTCGATGGGATCGGTTTGGAAGCCGCCATCGCGCACGCGCATCGCCTGCCGAAAGTATTCTTGGTGTACGGGGCGGCCATACGCGGCTAAGCCCATCACTTTATACTCGTCCGAGGAGCGGCGAAAGCCGAGCTGCATTGTAGCCTCTTCATAGCGCAAACCCACCGAATGCGGCAGATCTTGTGTGGCTAAGATGTGAAGGTTGCCGTCGATAACTCGTCCCGCAAGGTACGATCCACATTCCCCTCGGCCGTCGAGTACCAGCACGCTGCAGTTGCGATATGGGGAAGCAAGATACGCGGAGGCGGCATGGGCGACGTGGTGCCGAACGAAGTGAGTGCGCTCGACGGGCAGGCCCGGCAGAGCCGTACGCAAGAAAAACGGCGCCTGACGTACGTACAGCGTACGCAGCCCTTCCCAGTCTGTCGCAGAAAGATCGCTGCTCGGCTGTTGCGCTAAGTCCGGATCGTAGGAGTAGGCTATCGCATCCAGATCCTGGGGGGTAATGCGCGCCTTTTCCAAACACCACGCGGCGGATTGAGCCGGCGGTTCCCAGGCGCTAAACGGGTTGCACTCTTTGGCGTGTTTGCGGCGGTTGAACCGTTCCTCCTCAGCCGCAGCCACGGTTTCGCCGTCGATGACGAGAGCGGCCGCGGAATCGTGGAAAACCGCATTGATGCCCAGAACCTTCATTGCCGACCTTAAAAGTGAGTGCTGCCTTTCCTACTACCCCGTAGCACCTCTTACAAACAAGGTTTTACGAACTACTGCCAAGCAAGGGCTCGTCGAAGCGGCGAAGATAGCCGTGTGATCACATTCGATGTGATTCGTTCAACGATGGGCTCGCCTTCATGCAGCACGCGCGCCCAATCCGTCGTTCCAGCATTGAACACCGTTCCGTTGCGCGCGAAGGTTCCCATGGTCGCGCACGCGTTTTCCGAAAGCTCACCCGAGCCGTCGCGAACGTCCCAGCCTTCAAGCGATGCGCTCGCTAGCGTCTGCAAGTTAGAATCATGGCAAACACTGTCGCACTCGTAGCCGATTAGCCGCTGTTGCGCCCCAAAAATCGTGCCCGCTCGAACGGCGCACCCGTTGTAAATCCAGTGCTGCGGAGTAGTTACGCGATAGCCTGTCGGCGGACGGTCGCCGACCCATTTTCCGCCGCCGTTGCGGAAACTGACGCCGGTGAGGCTATGCTCGCACCGCTCGATCCAGCGTCCGGCTCGCGAAATCGAGAGATCAGCCTCATCGACCGCAACGCGAAACCAACACGTGTTGCCTCCAAAAAACGCAACATTTCCGCCCGCTTCGATGAAGCGTTCGACGTGTGCCCGCATTTCGTTACTCCAGTATTCATTATGACCGAACGTTACCAGCAGCGCATAACCCCGCACTAAGTCGTGGTCGCCGTGCAAATCTAAATCCGTGCAGTAATCTACCGCGAATCCGCTGCGTTCCAGCCACGCAATCGCCTTGGCGTCCCAGTGCGCAAAGGTCTGCCTGGGCGTAGCTCTATCGTAGAAATCCGCGTTGACTTCATCCCATGGATGCCCGCCCGTGCCTCCACCGGGACGGTGCAAAGATACGGCGTTCGCTCCACTGTACAGACATTCGCCCTCCTCTATGCGTTGGGTCCCATCGACGTGGGCAACATTGTAGGCATGGTACGTGAAGAGCGGAACGTTGTACAAGATCCTCGCGGTTGCCGTCGCGTTCCTTACGACGAAAAGCGCCCGCGCGTCGCGCCCGTCCGGACCATGGCACTCTGGTCGAGTCTGATCCGCACCGTCAGCACTCCCCTCAATGCACAAAGCGACGTACACCCCACTGCTCCACTCCTGCGGGACGCTAATAGAGAACCCGGGCCACTGCCAGCGCCGTCCGGGTCGTGCCGGCTTCGTGTCATGACCGTCAAACCAGGCTGTCGTGGCATCGTGCATCGGTTCAAAGTTTGCGCCGCAGCGATAAAATTCAACGCGGAATTTCGCAGCATCGGTTGCGACGTGCAGCGTCAAACTTTTTCCGCTGCGGACCGTCGGCTCGGCAGGATATGCTCGAATCAACCTGCCGGTTCACGCATGAGTTCGAACGAACGCTGCAAGTGCCGCGAAACGGGACGTCGTTCACGCAGCACCCATGGCAAACCGCGCAGTGCGTCGTAGAGCGCCGCGCGTGCGATGTGGTCCTGCAGGGCATGCAGAACG
>JACRUB010000181.1 GCA_014305015.1 Vulcanimicrobiota bacterium
ACGCACTACGTATTGACCGGCGCATTTGCAGATGTTACCAAAGACGAGCCACTCAGCGCCGTTGGCACTGTCCACTACCCCAACGGCTATGCCTTGCACCACGTCACTGCAGCCGCCGTGCCGATTAAAGCCATTGGAAACTACTTCATCAATTCGTCGGCAGCGCGCATCGTGGCCGGCACGGCAAAGAATTTTGACGCGCGCATTTATGCGCTGGACGTGCGCCCCGGACTGCCGGTCAACTACCACACTTCCGGTACGTTCGGATTCTCCGATGGCCAAATCTACATCAACGGGTTGGCAAAGCCGCTCGACAACATTCGCGGCGGTTTGCAGATTACCGACGGAGGCCTTTCCGCACGCGCGCTCGATGCCACTATTGCGGGTGTGCCGATCTTGGTGGCGGGGTCCATTTACGACTTTTCGAGTCCGAAATTCTACTTGGGTATAAAGGGCGCCGGCGACCTAAGGGTGCTCAAAAGCATTGTCGCGTTCGGCTCGCGTTATCCCCTAACGGGCGCTACCAATGTCGACACGCTCATCGAAGGGCCGATCGCGAATCCGCTTATTCTCGTCGGATTTGCCTCGCCGGCAGTGAAGTACGATAAGTATCCGCTGCAAAACGCTCACGGCGTGATGGCCCTCTACAAGGGCATCGCGACGATCGTACCGATGCGCGGCCAGTACGGCGGTCTCAACGTCTCTGTGCGCGGCACGCTCTCGCTCGGCAAGCATGTCGCATCTGAAATGGCGATTGCGTATGAGGGAAACGCATCGGACTTACCGTATCTCGGCTCGCTCGTTCCCGGCAGTGCGATCGCGGGCGAAGCGGTTGCGCAAGGAACCGATGCTGCAATCGGCGTTGCCGGATCACTGGCCGATTCCGCGAATGCGCAACGTCTTTCCGCCTATTATTCATTGACACCGCAAGGCCGCGGAACGGTCGGGCCATTTCAGATAAGCCGTAACGGCGGATCGCTGTATGGAAGCTTTGCGCTCGACCGGCCGAACAATAACAGCGCCTTCTGGTTGTCTGCCCGCAATTTCACGCTCGAACCGACGCGTGTTGCGACCATGCCCGGCCTGCAGTTGCCCGATCTCTCGCAGTTCGCCGGTCATACGATCAACGCGGACATCGCCGGCACGGGACCGGCAAATGACGTCTCGCTCGGCGGCCGGGTCGAAGCGCGTAACTTAGTGCTCGCAGGTACGCACGTTGATTCGCTGCGTGTCGATTTTGCCGGATCGCTCTCAAATGTTTCGATCGCGCGAGTCGCGGCGAGCGGTCCGTGGGGCACGTTTGATGGAAACGGTGCGTATCAGGCGGGTGGTCTGCAGGCACGTGGAAACTTTAACGGTTCGCTCGACGCGCTTCCGTTTTCATCTTCAGTTGCGGCACATGGAGGAGTGCACGGCCCGGTTGCAATCGCCTATCAGAAGAACGGTAATGTCATCATTCAAAGCGACAACGCGCAGCTCAGCAACGTCTCCGTGCAAGGCATTCCTATTCAATCATTTAGCGGCACCGTCGCAGTTGGAAGCGGCGGTATGCGCGTCTATTCCGCAAGCGGACAGATCGCCGGCGCAAATATTGTTGCAGGCGGCGCGCTCGGGAACGGCCAGTCCGTTGCGATCGCGACGGCCGACGCCGGACCGCAAGCCGCAAAGGCGCTCGGTCTCCCGCTCCAGTCGGGGCAAGTTGCATTGGTCGGAACAATCGGGCAGAGCGGAAACGCGCCGACGTTCGACGGCGGCGTTGCCGTCAGCAACGGCATGGCGGCCGGCTACCCGGTGCAAGGCAGTTCCGAATTGCATCTTGGTCCGAGCGCGCTTGATGTTTCCAACGCAACCGTAACGCTAGCCGGAACGTACGGCGCCCTTGACGGGCAAGTAACGGGCGTGCGCAGCGGCCGGCCCGCATATGCGCTGGTGGCGAGGGTGCCCGCCGGCGACATCACGACCGCGTCCCGCGCCTTGCACATTCCCACCTTTAGTACGGTTGGAAGTTTTGATGCGAATCTGCGCATTGGCGGCAGCGGCTCGGCCCCGTCGGTCAGCGGGCCGCTCTCGGTGCCCGTTGGACAAGTCAATGGATTGGATTTTGAAGACGCGCACGCGCAGATTGCGGCCGATCCGGGCGGCGTTTCTGCTCATCGCGGCGCGGTACTCGTAGGAACGACGCTCACAAGCTTTGATGCAATCCTACGTGGCCGCAAGACCGCTATTTCGGTAAATGCGCCGCATGCGGATCTTTCCGACTTCAACGATTTGTTCAACACCGGCGACACACTTGCGGGTCGCGGGAACGTCGCACTCTCGATGGTGCGCACAAACCTCTCCATTGGAACTTCGGGCGACGTCGACGTGCAAGATTTTCGTTACCGCCGCTTGCCCATCGGCAACACCGACGCGCAGTGGTCGAGCCATGACGGCGTCGTGACCGGCATGTTCTCCGTGGGCGGCGTGCACGGCAAGCTGAACGCACACGGCACGGTCGCCCTCGCACCGGCGCCTTCGCTCGATCAAATTCTCGCCCGGTCGCGCTATGATGTCTCCGCGCAGCTCTTCGGCCTCGATACCACAACGTGGTTGCCGGCATTCGGTTACCCGACCGTTCCGCTCACCGGACGGGTTGATGCGACCGCAACCTTGCACGGCCGCTATCCGCAGTTCGCACTCGTAAGCGAAGCCACGCTCAAGCAAGGAACGATCGGGCGCGTTCCGATCGACATACTGCACATGCGCGCGCATTCCGAAGGCACGCGCATCGCGCTTACGCATCTGGATTTGGAAGTGCCGGCACTCGTTGCAAGCGGTAGTGGTTCATTTGGATTCCGGCCAAGCGATCCGATCAATTTCACGATGTCCGCGCAAAGCACCGATCTGCCGACGCTTGCCGCAAACTTCGTCAAGACGCCGCTCGGCCTCAAAGGCAACTTGCAATCACAGCTCACCCTGGGCGGAACTTGGCATGCGCCACAAGCACGTGCAAATGTCGATCTCACCAATGCAAACGTACGTGGCGTCGTCGTGCCGCAGCTGGTGGCCTCGCTTGCACTGCGCGGACGTGACCTTGAAGTGCGCAACGCGGAGCTTTTCCTCACGAAAGGCAGCGTCGCGGTAGCGGGCGCGCTTCCACTGCAGCTCTCGCCTTTTGGTATCGGTCCCCCATCTGCGCCGTTTTCAATGGACTTCTTTGCGACGAACACGGATTTGAGCGATTTCGTACCGCTGCTTCCGGCGGGCACGAAAGCCGGCGGTCTGCTCAATGGTCACCTTGGCGTCAACGGCACCGTGAGCAATCCACAGATTCGCGGAGCGATGGCGCTCACGCAGGGCAGCTACGTCAGCGCGTTTGAGACGGCGCCCGTTACGCAAACCGTTGCGCAGATTGTCTTTGCGGGTACGCGCGCGACGCTCTCCCGCCTGCACGCGCAACTCGGAGGCGGCACTCTCGATGCAAGCGGCGACGTCGCGTTTGACCGCGGGGCATCGGGAAATCAAGTCGTGTACGCGATCAATGCAAAAACGCGCGGAGCGGTCTTACATTTTCCGGCCTACGGCTCGGGCACGATCGATTCGAGTTTGCAGTTAACCAAAGATGCCGGCAAGCTCGCGCAACTCACGGGAAGCCTCACGGCGACTAACGCCGTCATCCCGTTTGCGGCGCTTGTCGGACACGGCGGCTCGGGGTCGGCAGTTACCGGTGCCGAAGCCGCGATCGCAACCGTGACCGGCCCGCTGGTTCCGACTCCCAACGCGCCCCCTCCGGGCTTCCCGTTCAATCTTGGATTCAACCTCGCCGTGACGGCGGGTAAGAACGTCGCGGTGCGCGCGAATGCGCTCGGGTATGGGATCGATATCGGCGCCAAGGGTCACGTGGTGTTGGCCGGGACGCTGGCCAAACCTACATTAGATGGAGCCTTCAACGCCACGGGCGGTTCGCTCACGTTCGTCGATCACGTCTTTAAGATTCAGGAAGGGCGCGTCACCTTCAACCCCGCTAGCGGCGTTATCCCGGAACTCTATGCCGTGGGTACGACGCAGGTAAGCGCACCCGATAGTGGCTCGCCGATTGCGAGCGGGAGCGTGGGGGTTACGATCAAAGTGACGGGTCCGGCAACGAATCCGACTCTGGCCTTTAGTTCTGATCCGGCCGGTCTTTCGCGCGACCAGATCATTGCAATGCTCACGCCACTCGGCGCGATCAGCGGCTTGCAGTTTGACGATAACGGCAATGCCCTCGCGCCGGGCCAGTTAGCAGGCGCGCCCCCACAAACCACCGGACAACCGCTGCCGCCTGGAGCCTTCCGGCATCAGAGCGGCTCGCTCTCGATCGGGCAGGAGGCCTTCAATATCCTCAACGCCCAGTTTGCGCACAGTTTGCTCACGCCGATCGAGAATGCGCTCGGCGGAACGCTTGGCCTCTCGAGTGTCAATCTCACCCTGGATTACCGGGGGAACGTAGGGCTCTCGGTGCGCCGGCCGATCAATGCCAAGCTTTCGGCAGTCTACGCTAGCACGTTCGGCTACCCGAGCCGCCAGACGTATGGTTTCCAGTACGCTCCCAACGAATACACAGTCGCGCAGCTTACGTTCTTCCAGCAAAGCGCCCCGGTCACGCTCTTCGGAACTGGGGGCTACACGCCGGTGACCACGGACCCCAACGTGACTGTGGGTCAACCGATCAATGGGAACAATGGGTTCACGTTCTCGTTGCAGCGGCTCTTCTGGTAAAATGCGGGCAGCCGGAGGTGCCACAAAAGTAGCAAAGATGCCAAAAGGGGCGGTTAGCCATGCAGAGAACCTGCGACCCGGGCCGAAACAATGCGCACACCTGGCGCGTTACGTTGCTGACCCTGTCGGCAACTCAGCACTTTTTAGGGAAGAAAATTTTCGATGACCTTTAGCCTCTGGCGCGCGCTACTCCGGTGCGCAGGCTTCGTGCTTGCACTGATCACCATCACCGCACTTGTCTTGCCCAGCGCTTCAATTGCCGCTACCGGTCCGCGGATCGTTTCCGTCGACGTGTCGGGGAACGTGCATGTGCCGGCCGATCGCATCCTCGCGGTCGTCAAGGCCCGGCCCGGCGATCCTTACAATCCGAATGTTGTAGCGGACGATCTCAAGAGCATTTTCGCCCTTGGCTATTTTGCCGATCAGGTGCCGCCACTAATTCGTGAGCGTCCGGATGGCATTGCCGTCACCTACCGCGTTATCGAAAACCCCGTCATCACGCGCATTACCTTCAGCGGGAACAAACACGTGCCCAACGACTCGCTCCTTGCCTTGATGGACACATCCGTCGGCCAGGTGCTCAATACCAACACGTTCCACCAAGACGTGCTCAAGATCAACGCGTATTACGATAAGCAAGGCTTTGGCGGACAGGTTCCTACGCACGTCAAGGATCTCAATATCGATCCCGCAACCGGCGTCCTGGCACTCGTTATTCAAGAAGCTTTGACCGTGCGCAAAGTCATCATCGTTGGCGATCCGCTGTTGCCGCCCACGGTTATTTTGCCTGTGCTCGCGACGCAGCCCGGCGGCCAATTCTCAGATGAGATCAAAGACAAAGACTACGAAGCGGTCAAGAAACTGTACGACAAATACGATTTGATCGTCGGCGACTTCACGCCAGGCATCGATCCCACCAGCATCGATCTCAAAGCCGGTACCGCCGATGTCCGCGAAGATATTAAAGTCGCAAAAATCGGCGCCGTCCAGATTACCGGCAACACGCGCACAAAAGATCGGGTCGTTCGTCGAGAGCTGCGCATGCGTCCGGGAATGTATATTACGAACGCCGGCCTGCGCCGCGATTACGAGCGTTTGGTCGCAACGAATTTCTTCGCGAAGGTCGACCCGAGCATTAAACCCGGTCCGGATCCAAAGAACCCCGCGCTCGTAACGGTCGATTGGGCCGTGACGGAACAGCGCACCGGTAACGCCAGCATCGGCGCAGGCTATTCCGGCGGACTGACCGGACAAGGACTCTACGGAACGATTGGTTTCTCCAACACGAACATCAACGGAACGGGTAACGGCGGCACGCTGCAATTCGAACGCGGCGCGCGTAATTACGTGACGTCGGTTTCCGTGAGTATTCCGTACCTCGGCCATACGAAACAATCCGAGAAATACAGCCTTGGTGCGACGATTTTCGGAAATGGCCAGACGAACTACTATCCGATCTACGCAACCACGACCGGCGCATTTGCGACGCCCCCGCCGGGTGGAACCACGGGCGCGGTTCCCGTCACGCTTTTCCCGAACCAGGATACGACGCCGATCGGCGGCGCGATCGCAACCAGCGTTGCGAAATCCGCCGGTGCATCCGTGCAAGTTGGCCGTCGTTTAACTGACTTCACCCGCGCACAAGTGGGCGTGAGCGTTACGCGGGTGGTCAATCAAGTCACCGTGCCGCAACCGTACTTCTTCCAAAACGGCACACCGACGGTGCTCGCCGGGCCGACTCCAAGCCCATTTGGGGGGAGCGGCTCGACCAACGGCAGTTTCGGTATCAACGCGCCCTCAATCGCCAACATCAACACCGGCGCGCCCTATGCCCTCAATAGCGTTTCGCTTGGGCTGTCCACCGATACGCGCGACGACGTCTTCAATCCGCACCGCGGACACAGCGGATCGCTCAGCGAAACCTTCAGCGCGCCCAGCATCGGAT
>JACRUB010000190.1 GCA_014305015.1 Vulcanimicrobiota bacterium
GTCATGAAACGTTCGGAGATTCCACTGCTTGGCGAACACAACGTGCAGAACGCGCTTGCCGCCATGCTGATCGCGTATGCTGCCGGCGTGCAGACACAAGCATTACGTAGCGCCGTCATGTCGTTCAAGCCGATGTCGCACCGTCTGCAAACGGTCGCGGAGATCGGCGGCGTCCGGTACGTAGACGACTCGAAGGCTACCAATCCCGGTGCGGTGATTGCCGCGCTGCGCGCTTTTGAAGCGCCGGTGATATTGATTGCGGGCGGAAAATCGAAGGGCACCGATTTTCGCGAGATGGGACAAGTCATTTCCTCCCGCGCGAAAACGGTCGTGCTCATCGGTGAAGCGGCCGATGAGATTGCCGCAGCGGTCAAGGGACCGGCCCTGCAGCGCGCCCGTTCGATGGAGGAAGCCGTCGGGCGCGCCCGCGATGTGGCACGCGCGCGTGATGTCGTGCTGCTCTCGCCCGGCTGCGCCTCATTCGATATGTTTGATTCTGCCGAGCATCGCGGTGACTCATTTGCCGCCGCCGTGCAGTCGTTGAGGGAGGCCGCCGGTGCGTAACGCGCGCGCGATGAAGCGCGACGAGCACGACGAGCTGCCGCGATCGTACGTTTCGGCGCCGCCGGACAGCATGCTGTTCTCCGTGGTTGCGATCCTGGTGGGCATCGGCCTCGTCATGATCTTTAGCGCATCGAGTGCGACCGCATATTCGATCAACCACGACGCGATGTACTTTCTCAAGCGACAAGTTATTTGGCTGATCGTTGCGCTCGGGGCCGCGTATTTCGCGTATCGCATCGATTATCATAAACTCAAGAAGATCGCGCCGGCGGTGTTGCTCTTGAGCATCTTGAGTTTGATTCTCGTGCTCGTACCGCATGTCGGCATGTTGGTGAACGGTGCGAGAAGATGGCTGGGGGCCGGATCGCTTTCGGTGCAACCATCCGAATTTGCCAAGCTCGCGCTCGTACTGTACTTGGCGGCCATGCTCAGTTCGCGCGGCGAGCGCATCACCTCGCTCGTACGCGGACTCTTTCCGCTCTGCGTACCAATGGCCATCATGGTCATGCTCATTCTTAAAGAACCGGACATGGGCACGGCGAGTTTGCTTGCCATGGTGGCTTTCGCGATGTTTTTTGCCGCCGGTGCGCGCTGGGAGCATCTCACGCTCATCTTGATTTCCACGGTCCCGGTCGTTGCAATTTCGGTGCTCTCCAGTCCGTACAAGCGTGCACGCATCCTCGCCTTTCTGGACCCGTGGAAAGACCCGCAGAACACCGGCTTTCACATCGTGCAGTCGCTCCTTGCGCTCGGCAGCGGCGGTTTGTTCGGCGTCGGACTCGGCGCGTCGCGCGCAAAATTTTTCTATCTCCCCGAGCAATACACGGACTTTATCTTTGCCGTGCTCGGCGAAGAGTTGGGACTCATCGGCGCCGTTTCGGTGATCATTCTCTTCTTGATCTTCGCCTACCGCGCTACGCGTATCGCGCTCGGGGCGCCCGACCGCTTCGGGTTCTTTCTCGCGCTCGGTTGCACCGCGCTCATCGTGATCCAGGCCTTCATTAATATCGGCGTCGTCACATCATCGTGGCCTGTTACCGGTGTGCCATTGCCGTTTGTCTCATTCGGCGGAAGTTCGCTCGTCGTGTCTCTTGTCGCGGTGGCGTTGATCATCAATGTCGGTCGCCAGCGCCGCCTCAACGCCGAATGAACGTTACGTTCACCGGGGGTGGTACAGGTGGACATCTCTATCCTGCGATCGCGATTGCCGATGCCCTTGCAACGCGCGCGAACATTCGATTTATCGGCGCGAGCGACCGGCTCGAAGCGAAGATCGTTCCGGCCGCGGGCTACGAGGTTGATTTTGTTCCGAGCCGCCCGCTCGAGCGCAATGCATCCCTAAAGAGTATCGCGACGGCGGCCGTCAACGGATACGGCGTGCTGGTGGCAATGAAGCTGCTCTCGCAGCGCAAACCTGATTTACTGATTGCGACCGGCGGCTACGTCTGTTTCCCGGTTGTGGTGGCCGCGAAAATCTTGCGCGCGCTCGGCATTTTGCGCTGCCCGATCGCGTTGCTTGAAATCAACGCGTATCCGGGGCTCACGAACCGCTTGCTCGCACCGTTCGTGGATGAAGTGTGGGGCGCGTTCGCATCGGCCGCCGCGGTCTTCGCAGAGAAATACCAGCAAACCGGGATTCCGGTGCGCGCGTCGCTGCGCTGCCTCCCCGACCGCACCGATGCAGCCAAGTGGCTGGGCCTCGATCCCAAGCGGCGCACGATCCTCGCGATGGGCGGCAGCCAGGGTGCACGCTCCATCAACGATTCTGTTGCCGCTCTGATTACCCGCCGCGCGCTACCAGATGACTGGCAAGTGCTCCACGTCAGTGGCGAGCGCGACTATGAATATATGAAGGCCGAAGAACGCAGTCCGCTTGGCAACAACAAAATCGTCCTCGTTCCGTATTTGAACGAACTCGCAGAGGCGTATGCGGTGAGTGACATGGTGGTCGCACGCGCGGGAGCCTCGACGCTTGGGGAACTGGCGGCGATGGGGATTCCGTCGATTCTCGTGCCCTATCCATTTGCCGCCGACGATCATCAAAACGTCAACGCCAAAGCGTTCATCGATGCGGGCGCGGCGCTCGTCATTGATGACGAAGCCCTGGATGGAGACCAGCTTTGGTGGACGCTTCGCGAGGCGTTCGAGCCGGCGCGTTACGAGAGCTTGCGCGCGGCGGCGCGCTCGCTTGCACCGCATGATGCCCTTGAAGCAATCCTGGCACGCATCGACGAAAGGCTCGGGAAGTGAAAAAACCCCTGCATTTCATCGGTATCGGCGGCATCGGCATGAGCGCGATTGCGCGTATTTTTCTTGCGCGCGGCGAAGCGGTGAGCGGATCGGATGTGCGCGAAACACCACTGATCGCGCAACTTCGCGAAGCAGGCGCAAAAATCACCATCGGTCACTCGGCAAAGAGTGTCGATGGCGTAAGCGCGTGCGTGGTCACCTCCGCCATCGATCCGAAAAACATTGAATTCCTCGCCGCCAAAGAGGCGGGTATTCCGATTCACCGCCGCGGAGAGATGCTCGCCCAACTTATGCGCGGTCATCGCGGCATTGCGATTGCCGGAACGCACGGCAAGACCACGACTACGGCAATGACCTCGAGTATTTTGCAACATGCAGGCATCGATGCCACCATTCTGATTGGCGGCGAATCGATGGATACCGGCACCAATGCACACGACGGAAACGGCGAATGGCTTCTCACCGAGGCCGATGAGTCCGATGGATCGTTCATGGAGCTCGCTCCCGTCATTGCACTCGTTTCCAACATCGAGAACGATCATATCGAAAGCGACGCCGCCTTGGTGCAGCTCCGCGATTCGTTCGCGAAATTTTTGGAGCGGCTGCCGGAGGACGGAACGGCGATCGTCGGTATTGATAATAAGCATAGCGCCGCCATCGCGCCGCTGCGGCGGCAAGCCAAAACGATTACGTTCGCCCTCTCCGCCGCAGATATGCATCCATCGAACGTGCGCTTTGCGGACCTTGGATCGAGCTTTGATGTCATTGCGGGTGGTGTTTGTCTTGGTACCGTGAATTTACGCGTGCCGGGTGAAATCAACATTCTCAACGCACTCGGCGCGATTGCGGTCGCACGCGAACTCGAGATCCCGTTCGTGCGAATCGCGGAGGCGCTGCAAGGATTCTCGGGTGTGCGCCGGCGTTTTGACATTTTAGCCAGCAGCCCGCGCATGATCGTGGTCGACGATTACGCGCACCACCCGACGGCCGTAAAAGCGACCATCGATGCGGCGCGGCGGTATCACCAAGGTCCGATTCTCGTTGCGTTCCAACCGCACCGTTACACACGCACGGCCTATCTCGCTCGCGATTTTGCAACATCGCTTACGGGCGCGGACCTCGTGTTCTTAGCACCTGTGTACGCAGCGTCGGAGCCGCCGATTGATGGCGTGAGCGAGAAGTCGATCGGCGAGCCGCTGCGGGCTGCCGGCACAAATGTGCAGTACGTCGCCGCAGTGGAAAATTTGCCCGACGCGATTCTCGAACATGCCCCCGAGGGTGCGCTTGTCTTGATGCTTGGTGCCGGCAACATCACCGCCGTCGCGGCACAACTTGCCGCGCGCCTGCCGAAGGCCGAAGCAGCGCGGTGAGCGCGACCGTGCAATCTCGTTCACTCCTTACTGAAGCCGATAAGGCCGAACTACAAAAGATTTGCGGCGAGGCCGTGCGGTTCGACGAGCCGCTCGCAGCATACACCTCGTGGAAGATCGGCGGCCCCGCCGATGCATGGATCAGCGCCGAGAGTGAAAGCCAGCTCGCGGGAGTGATGCGGTTTTGTTTGCGGCGCAAGATGCCGTGGTTTGCGCTTGGCAGCGGTTCGAATTTACTCATCGGCGATGGCGGAATTCGCGGACTCGTGTTGCGCCTGGCGGGCGACTTTACCGAAATAGCGTTGCGCGACGATGCAACGCATGTCACGGTCCAAGCTGGTGCGTCTGCCTCCATGGCGCTCGTTACCGCCAAAGCCGCGTCGCTCGGCGCAATCGGAATCGGATCGCTCGCTGGGATTCCGGGAACGGTGGGTGGCTCGCTGCGGATGAACGCCGGTACCGATTTTGAGATGGGCGATTTTGTGCGTGAGGTGTGGGTGCAGTCCCCGTCCAAACCCGAGCCGCACGCCGTGTCCATTCAGTATTTCTACCGGCACACCACGCTTGCTCGCGACGCCATAGTATCACGCGTGTCACTTGCATTCGAACGCGGTGATCCGAAAACCGTACGCGAAGAAATGCAGTCGCGGCTGGTTCGGCGCAAGGCTACGCAGCCGATCGCCCTCCCCAATGCCGGCTCGTGTTTTCGCAATCCCGAAGGTGATAAGGCCGCACGCCTGATCGAAGCCGTGGGGGCTAAGGGGTGGCGCGAAGGGGGAGCCGAAGTCTCACCACTGCACGCTAACTTCATTAACAATGTTAATGGCGCGAGCGCAAAGGATGTCGCGATGCTTTTGGCGCGCGTGCGGCGCGAAGTCTACGACCGTCTTGGAGTTGAATTGCAACTAGAAGTCCATCTGGTGGGTGTATTCACGGATGAGTAGCGAGAACGGAAAGCCGCGAGTTGCGGTCGTGATGGGCGGACCGAGTGCCGAGCGTGAGATCTCGATGGAAACCGGCTATTTCGTGATGCGCCAGTTGCAGTCGCTCGGCTACGAAGCAAAGTCGCTCGATTTCGACGAGCGGTTTATTGAATCGCTCCGCAAGATTTCGCCGGATGTGGTGTTTATTGCACTGCACGGGCCCGGTGGCGAAGATGGACAGATTCAAGCAATCCTCGATTATTTACATCTGCCGTACACGGGAAGCAGCGTCGAAGCGTGCGCAATGGCGATGGATAAACACATCACCAAAAAATTGCTCGCGGCCGAAGGGCTGCCCACGGCCGCCTGGGACCTCTTCGATTTGAGCGGCGGCACATTACCGCTCTTACCGGGCTCGCTCGATTTGCCGCTCGTGGTCAAACCGCGCAACGAAGGCAGCGCCGTCGGCGTCTCGATCGTGCGCAGTCACGAGCAGTGGACCCAAACCATGATTGCGTTCTCGGAAAACTACTCCGAAGTGCTCGCCGAAGAATTTATTCCGGGCCGCGAATTTACGTGCGGAATACTTGGGGTCGATGCGCTGCCCGTTATCGAAATCATTCCGAACAAAGACGAATTTTATTCCTACGAAGCCAAGTACGGTGCGGGCGGCAGCACGCACATCTGTCCGGCGAAAATCGATGAAGATCTCGCGGCGCGCATCCAGATGCTCGCGCTCTCGGTCCACCGGCTACTGGGCCTGCGCGATTATTCGCGCACGGACTTTATGGTGAGCAAAGAAGGCCGGCCGTATATTTTAGAAATCAACACGCTACCCGGTCTGACCGCGACGAGCAATCTGCCCGAAGCGTGCCTGGCCGCCGGGATCTCGAACGAAGCCTTGATCGACCGCCTGATTACCTACGCAATGGGCCGCACGAACGGCAGGGTTCTGGCGTAATAATCAGCCCGGCGCTCGCTAGCTAGCAAATGCCTAGAAAAAGGGCGTCCTCTAGATGCGTTTTGCACTTCTATTCAGGTATGTAAAATTTGTGCAAAATATGTGAATGCGCCCGTCCCTCGACGGGCAGCGCTTTGCTGCACCAAATGGAGGACCTCTCCTTGAAACCCGTTTTCAGAACACCGCAACTTCTTGTTGCATTGGTTGCTGCTGCCGCGATTATCGCGGGCTGCGGCGGCGGCCAACAGTCATCAGTCGTGCCCGGAGCCGCACCGGCTAAAGACGCCGTTCAACCAGCCGGTTCGGTCGGTCAACGAGTTCCCTTTTATAGCATTAGCTATTTAAAAGAGCACCCAGACCTCGTTCGCTCGGTCGGCGAGCACGCGAAAGCTACCAACAGAGAAGCACTGGCCGCAGGTTCAGGCCAGCTTACTTACCATAACGGCCCCATTCAAAAGTACCCGAAAATTTATCTGATTTTCTGGGGATTTACGGGCTCGAATGATACCACGCACGATCCCAATGGGATGGCGACCTATCTTACCAACTACGTAAACTCGCTTGGCGGAAGCGGCATTGCGAATGTTTCCACGCAGTACTATGAGAG
>JACRUB010000042.1 GCA_014305015.1 Vulcanimicrobiota bacterium
GATTTGCGGTCCCATCTCGAATGCACGTGTCGTATCGACATTTAAGATCGCCGGAAACTCCGACGACGATGCGACCCAAAGAGGCAGGTCAATCCACTCGCCGATCTCATGCTCTTTGAGAAACGATTCATCGGCGTATCGAATATTGGGATGAACGTTGGCCACACGTGACGCTGCACGCAATACGTCGTCCAGCAGAATTGTGCGTGGCGCGCCCGTTACATTGACAGCGCCGCTGTTCTGATGTTCTACTTGCACAACGATCCATGCCGCAACATCGCGCGCGTCGATGAACTGCACGAAATACTGGGGTCCAACCGGGGCCAAGACTTCTCCGCTGCGCGCAATGCGGCACGGCCAATACGTGAATCTATCCGTTGGATCATATGGGCCAACGATGAGGCCGGGACGGGCGATCAAGGTGCGTTCTCCAAAAATATCCGTGACGGCTTTCTCGCTGGCGGCTTTTAGCGGGCCATAGGTTTGCGGGGTCAGCTCGGTGCGGCTTGCGCCCGCCGGCATCGAGAGTGTCGGCGTTTGCTCGTCGGCGCGTTGACCGCTCAGATCAAGGGCGGAGATGCTGGAGAGAAAGACATAGTGCGCTGCCTTGTCGCGCAGGTGCGCCGCCGACGTTTCCAACTGTTTGGGAAAAAAGCCACAAGTATCGATGACCGCATCCCACGGACCATCACCAAGGCGTGGAAGATCCGTGTCGCGGTCGCCGTGCACCTGCACAACCTCGCACGGAGCGTTTTCGCGATGCGTTCCGGTGTTGAAAAGCGTGACGTCGTGCCCGCGCGCACGGAGTTCGTCGACGAGATGGCGGCCCAGAAAGCGCGTGCCGCCGAGAATGAGGACGTTCACGGTGAGGGCGATTCGGCCGGTGGCTCGAATATCCTGATGGCCATGAGTCACCCGAGCGACTTTTCGCCGACGACGCGGTTTAGCGATCGCGCCGAAGACTATGCAAAGTACCGGCCGACCTATCCGCAGGCGGCGATCGATTGGATTATCGAGGAAATGGGACTGCCCAACACCTTGCGCATCGCGGATCTTGGCGCAGGCACAGGCATTGCGTCACGACTGTTTGCAGAGCGTGGTGCGCAAGTCGTCGCGGTGGACCCCAATCCGGAGATGCTCGCACTAGCAAAACGCCACACGCGGATTCGATTCGCAACCGGGACGGCTGAACAAACCGGTTTGCCGGCAAGCTCGTTCGACCTCGTCACGGTCTTTCAAGCTTTTCATTGGTTCAAGCCGGAGCCGACGATGGCGGAATTCCGGCGTATTCTTAAACGCCGCGGCCGGATCGCCGCCGTCGGGAATAGCCGCGATTACCAAGATGCGTTCACACTTGAGTATTCGAAACTCATAGAATCGTTTTCGGATGAAGCCAAGGCGGTCGAGCGTGGACGGGGTGTGGGTCCGGTTGCCGAGACGTTCGAGCAGGGCGGATTCGAGCGTGTGCAGCGCCGCGAGTTTCGTCATTTCCATCGGATGGACGAAGAAAGTTTTATCGGGTATGCGCGTAGCGCGTCCTATCTGCCGCGGGACGGTGCCGGCTACAACCGATTGCGCGCGGGCTTGGGAGCGATCTATGCACGCCATGCGGATACCCAGGGCTACGTGGTCTTTCCGTACCTGACTAAGGTCTTCCGAGGCGACCGCACGACCCCCCGGAAGTGACCCCGCATGATTTAGGCGAATGGGCATCCCATGCCGATTCCTTTACATGAAAAGCGCGCGCGCACGTATTCCGGGACCAAGCGCCGGATATTCCAGCTTTTGGTCGATATGGGCACGTCGAACGATATCATCTGGCCGTTCGCCGCGCAGCCCTTCATGCGTTCGCCCGGTCCATTGCTCCCGGGCAAGACCGAGGAATGGCATCACGGCTTCCACGCGATCCTTGAAGAAGTCGTGCCTGAAGAAAAGATCGTCTGGCGCATCCAGAACGACGGCATGGACGGTACGCACGGCTTCTATCTCTCGACCGAAGGCAAGCTGACAACGCTCGAGCATCGTATCGATACCGATTTGAGCGACACCGAAGGCCGTCTGCTGTGGCGCCGGCTTGAAGATGCAAATGAGCGTTCGACCGAAGCACTCTTCGATAAAATTGCGCGGGTGCTCAAGCGTTAGCGTGGCGACCATGGCGAAGGAAAAGACGAAGAAGCCAAGCGCGCTCGATTTCCTCGACATCGATGCGTTGCTTAATGAAGAAGAACGCCTGATACGCGATACGGTACGTTCCTTTGTGCGCAACCGGATTCTTCCGAATATTGCCGAGTGGTTTGAAGAAGGCGTGCTGCCGAAAGCGCTGGCAAGAGAGCTCGGCGATCTCGGCCTGCTCGGCATGCACTTGCAAGGCTACGGCTGTCCGGGTACGAGTGCTGTCGCGTACGGCCTTGCCTGTATGGAATTGGAAGCCGGCGATAGCGGAATCCGCTCCTTCGCATCCGTGCAAGGATCGCTTGCGATGTTTGCGATTCATCATTGGGGCAGCGACGAACAAAGAAATACGTGGCTGCCGCGCATGGCGGCGGGAGATGCTATCGGTTGTTTCGGTTTAACCGAACCGGATTTTGGAAGCAATCCGAGCGGCATGCGCGCCAATGCTCGGCGGGACGGCTCCGACTGGATTCTCAACGGCACCAAGATGTGGATTACGAACGGCGGCATCGCGGACGTCGCGGTTGTCTGGGCGCAAACCGACGAAGGCATTCGCGGCTTCTGCGTTCCTACGAATATCAAAGGTTTCTCGACAACGAATATCGAGAAAAAACTCTCGTTGCGAGCTTCCGTAACCTCCGAGCTCATCATGCACGATTGCCGCCTGCCCGCGGGCGCTGTGTTTCCCGAAGCTCGCGGCCTTAAGGGGCCACTCGCGTGTCTGAATGAAGCACGGTACGGAATTATTTGGGGCACGATGGGTGCCGCTCGCGCGTGCTACGAGTCGGCACTCGAGTATTCAAAGAATCGCGAGCAATTTGGCAAACCGATCGCGGCCTTTCAGTTGACGCAAGAAAAACTCGTCAACATGCTGCTTGAGCTCAACAAGGGGACATTGCTGGCCTTGCACATCGGCCGCATGAAAGATGCACACACTGCTGCTCCCGAGCATGTGAGCTTCGGCAAGCTCAACAACGTGCGCGAGGCGCTGCAGATTGCACGAGATGCGCGATCGATTTTGGGCGCCAATGGCGTGACGCTCGAGTATCCTGTCATCCGCCACATGAACAATCTCGAGTCGGTCCTCACCTACGAAGGCACGAGCGAAGTGCACACGCTCATTCTCGGCGAAGCAATAACGGGCATCCCAGCGTTCTCATAGCCTCGAAGGCGAAGCTTGTCGAAGCGCACACGAGCTTGCGCTTAGTCATTCCGTTGGCTCTCCGAACATAGACCGTACTCGAAAGGTAATGAAGATCAAACAATGCCCAGGCAAATCGTGTTTACTCCAAAAGCGGCAAAGCCACCAGCGACGTATAGTCAAGCCGTCAAGGCCGCCGGATTGGTGTTTGTATCAGGAACGGCACCCCATGATCCCGTAACTGGCACAGTTAAGGGGGTTACGATTCAGGAGCAAACCCGGCAGTGCCTTACAAACCTCGCCGCAATTCTCGAGGAAGCCGGGAGCTCGCTCGACAAAATCGTCAGCGCGACGGTCGTGCTGGCCGATGAAGACGATTTCCCAGGCATGAACGAGGAATGGTTACAGTGGTTTCCCATCGACCCACCGGCTCGGCAAGGAGCGAAGCTGCCCGCCGAGATTCCGGGGCTCAAAGTGTCAATTGCCGCAATCGCAGAAGCCTAAGAACTCGCGTTTTAGCGAATGCCTACGAACGTACAGCCCGGCGGAAAGCAATCAGCCGTTCGACCTCGCTAAATCCACTAGCGGCCGACCCGGAAGCTCACACCAAGTGACCAATGACCTCAGTACTCGCCCGCTTATCGAAAAGCTGGGCGTGAAGCTTGGTGACCATGTCTGGTCATTACGCTCGCGTTACGTGTTTAGGGTCTTTCGAAAAGTGATAAGGCGGTCGCCTTCGACGAATCCAAGTTTGGTGTGGGCGGCGGGGCTAATCGGATAATCGTCGGTCGTATCGGAAGTCAGTTCATGATAGCCATTCGCGAGTGCCCACTGCTCGGCAGCCTGCATGAGTGCGCCGCCGACGCCGGTGCGGCGTGCATCTTCTGAAACAAACCATCCTTCGATGTGCGGTACAGGCGAGGATTCCGCCCCTTCCGCGTATGCCCTCAAATTGAGTTCCAGGAATCCGAGAGGCGTCTCATTGTCTTCGGCAATGAAGGCCGCTGTTATAAAATCGCTCCCGCCCTCGAAGTAATCCTCAAGAGATTCAAGTTGCTCCGCGCGATCTGCATCCGGCCACAGCTCTAACTGCATTGCTACCCATGTCTCGAGATCGCGGCGCTCCATGGGGCGGACGTTCATCCCGTTAAGGGGTCCATGAAGAGGCGTCCCAAAATGGGCTTGCCGGGGAGAACGTTTGGTGCTTGATCCATTTCGGAAACGCGCTAACCTGGACGATCTGGTAAATCAACAGCATCGGCAAATCTCGGCTGACGATCGATTGTATTTGATTGTAGGCAAGCTGGCGCTGAGCGCGATCGAAAGTTGAGACGCTGCGCGCGAGTGCGGCGTCCATCTCTTTACTGCAGTAACGCGGTTTGTTGAATCCAGCCGGCGGAACGCGATCGCATGCGAATTGATCCGTAACGTCCGGATCGAGTCCCGGCAGAAATGGATATTGCGCGATCCCGAATTTACCGCTGTACACCGGCCCGCCAAGAGCGGGCGGAGCAGCAAATTTTTCAATAACAAATTCCTTGAGCGTCACGTTGGCGCCGATTGTCTTTTCGTACTGCTGAACGGAGTTCGCAATGATCGCGTACGACTGACTGCCCTTTTCCGAAATGAGGAGCACATCGAGCGGCTTACCGTTCTTACTGCGCATCCCATCCGCGCCAACTTTCCACCCGGCTTGATCGAGCAGCGCGCGTGCACCGGCAGGGTCGTACGGCGGCATCTTGAGAGCCGCCGGATTATACGCCCACTTGAAGAGGCCGCGTCCCGCATTACTTGCGGAATACACATTCTGCGAGGCTTTTGCAACCATCGGCGCGATATCGATCGCCATCGAGAGCGCGCGGCGAACGCGCACATCGCCGGTTACCGGATCCTGCATATTGAAAATGAGTGCGCCTTGTCCATCGATCGGCGTAAACGTGAGGGCCACGGAATCGATCGCTCGAAGCTGAGGCACGACGGACGGATCAGTGTTGAAAACGGCATCGACGTCGTGGCTCGCTAGACGGTTGACCATCGCGTTGTAATCCGGGGTGAAGCGTAACTCGATGCGCCCGATGCGCGGTCTCCCTTTCCAGTACGACTTGTTTGCTTGCAACACAACTCGATCGCCCCGGCGCCATTCAACGACGGTATAGGGGCCCGAGCCGATTGGGTGACTGCTAAAATCGATTTGATTGACGTCGGGATATTTTACGAGAACGTGTTTTGGCATCACGGGATAGACATTGCCGGGCGCGCAGAACATCACGAGGAACGGCGCCCATGGACGCTTGAGCACGACCTCGACGCTATAACGGTCGCGCGCCTTGAGCGTTTGGATTTGATCGTATCCGAGACGGCTTTGAATGAGATTTTTAGGATTGTTCACCGCGCTCGCCGTAAAGACAACGTCGTCGGCCGTCAGCTCGACGCCGTCGGAGAATTTTACTCCGTGACGCAAGTGGTAGGTGATGTGCCGCTGATCTGCGCTAATGCCGCCGTTGCTCAAGCTTGGAACTTCGGTCGCGATACCCGGCACGAGTTGCCCGCGATCGTCTATCTTTAGAAGATAGTCATAGATGAGATAGGCGGACTCAAGCCCGACCGTTCCATTGAGCAGAAGCGGATCGAGCGAAGCGGGTTCTTGTAGCTGCGCGATGCGCAGGACCGAGCCCGGCGTAGCCGTCGAACCGGTTTGGACGGACGTGCACGAACCCAGGACGAGGAGCGCGGCCAACACGCTTAAACGAAGCATCCCCAGAAGATTCGGTTAACCGGACGCATGCCCCGGCTGAAGTATGGCGAAATGAGCTGCCATTCACTTGCTAGGAGGTAGCATTTTGCTGCACCGTACTTTAGCCGCGCTAGCGGCCGCGCTTTTCCTGACCCTTTCATCGAGTGCCTTGGCCGCCGGCCCGCCCAAAGGCATGCCGCCCCTCCCACCCCAGCCGAAAGTCCACCCGGCTGGAATCCCCGCAAACTACATGCTGGTCAGCCCGTGCATCGTCGGGATGGGCGAGCACTGGGCCGATGTCAAGGCCGGAATTCACGCGACCACGCTTTACGGAACGTATCAGGGCAAGCCCGTTTTCACCGAGATCATGCTCCTGCCGGCCGATTTTGCTGCCGGCAAGAGCTACGAAAACGTCCTACGTCCGCTGCCCGGGTACCAAATCGACCATGTCGACATCGAGTATCTCAAGCATGGCCACCCCGGCATGGCGTATGCCCATTACGACATTCATGCCTATTACGTGACGCCCGCGGTTGAGCACAAGATCTGCCCGAACGGCGTGGCGGTCCCAATGTAGAACCGTGGCAG
>JACRUB010000117.1 GCA_014305015.1 Vulcanimicrobiota bacterium
GCACGATCATTCAACAATCGCCCGATCCGAACACACAACTGCCGCGCGGCTCAGCCGTGACCATCACCCTTTCGGTACCTGGCGAGATTCCCGACGTAAACGGCATGTCGCTCGACGATGCGAAGAACACGCTCGCCGGTGCCGGCTATATCGTCGGCAATGTTGCGATTACCAAACAAGGTTCGGACAGCCGGGTTGTGCGCACCGAGCCCGAAGCCGGCACCCCTAAACGTCCGGGCGAAGCGGTCACGATCTACGTCAATAGCGCTTCCGCCGCACCGTGAGCTTGCGCGTTCTCGGAATCGATCCGGGGCTTCGCATAACGGGATACGGCGCAATCGAGACGGGTGGCAAACGCCCGCGGCTTTTGGAGGCCGGCATCGTTGCGCCGGATAGCAAAGGCAGGCTCGAGGAACGCCTTGCGGCGCTATACCGCGGCATAAACGAAGTGGTCGCCTCGACCAAACCCGACATGGTCGTGATCGAAGAACTCTTTAGCGCGTATAAGAACCCGTTAACTGCGGTGATGATGGGCCATGCCCGTGGCGTTCTCTGCCTAGCGGCTGCTCAACATGGAGTGCCTGTGCATACACTGGGCCACTCGCTTGTAAAGCGGGCCTTAACCGGGTCCGGAGCCGCAAAGAAAGAACAAGTACGTTCGATGGTCATTCATCTACTGGGCCTCTCACGCGTTCCGGAGCCCCCGGACGTTTCCGACGCTCTCGCACTCGCTTTGGCGTACAGCAATCGTGTTCTCTAGGATTCGCGGCAAAGTGATCGACCGGTCCGAGGATTCTATCGTGCTGGAAGCGGGCGGCCTGGCTTACGACATCATGCTGCCACCGTGTGTGGCCGAGAAAGTTGCGCAAGCCGGTGACGACCTGTCGCTGGAAATTCATTCCGTGCTCAACATGGAAGGCAACAGCGGCAAGTTTTCCTTTTACGGATTCACCAACGCAATCGAGCGAGAATTTTTCGAAGCGCTGATCAGTGTTGCCAGCATCGGCCCAAAGTCGGCCGCCCGAGCCTTTTCGATGCCGATGTCTCGAATCGCGCGCGCGATCGATCAGGGCGATCACACGTTTTTAAAAACACTTCCCGGCATCGGGCAGCAAAAAGCGCGCGATATCGTTGCGAAGCTGCAGGGCAAGGTCACAAAATTCTTGCTCATTCAAGAGGCTCAAAGCCTACAACCGGCTTCCACAATTCCGGACTTTGCAGATGAAGCACTGGCCGTATTGCTGCAACTCGAATACAAACGTCCGGAAGCCGAAGCGATGATCCGCAAAACGCTTGAGGCCGCGCCCGCGATCAATGACGCGGAAACGTTGCTCTCGGAAATCTACCGGCAGAAGGCCATGGCAAGCGCATGACGGATGACGCGCGCAAAAAACTGCTCGGTCCCGATGACGCGTTGCCGGAAGATCGTGTCGTCGATCCGCAAGAGGGCCTGGAAGATGAAGTCTACGGAGCCTCGCTGCGGCCCCGATCGTTCGATGAATACGTGGGACAGCTCAGCGTCGTAGAGAATCTCAAGATTGCGATCGATGCGGCGCGCAAACGCGATGAGCCGCTCGAGCATATTTTATTCTACGGGCCGCCCGGATTAGGAAAGACGACGCTGGCGTCGCTCATCGCTAAAGACATGGGCCGCGCACTGCGTCCGACGTCCGGTCCGACCTTGGAGAAGCCGAAAGACTTAGTCGGCATCCTCACCGCGCTTGAAGAAGGCGACATTCTTTTCATCGATGAGATTCACCGGCTTGGCCGAGTCGTTGAGGAGTTTCTCTATCCCGCCATGGAAGACTACCAAATCGACTTTATTGTTGATCGTGGCGCCTATGCGAAGACCCTCAAACTGCCGCTCAAACGGTTCACACTTGTCGGTGCGACCACGCGGGCAGGCATGCTTTCTGCGCCGCTGCGAGAGCGATTCGGCATCACGCATCACCTGGATTACTACACGGTCGATGAACTAACGCGCATCGTAACTCGTTCAGCAGATGTGCTCTCCGTTCCAATCGACGCCGAAGGCGCACACACAATTGCCTCACGAAGCCGCGGCACGCCACGCATTGCGAACCGCTTACTGCGGCGCGTCCGCGACTATGCCGAAGTGCGCGCGGCAGGCCATATAACCAGGGAAGTCGCCGATGAAGCGCTGCGCCGCGAAGGCGTGGACGAACTCGGACTCGACAAACTCGATCGCGCGTATTTGAATACCATCATCTCGCACTACGGAGGCGGCCCGGTCGGCATGGCGGCCATTGCGGCGACGCTTACCGAGGACGCGGAAACGCTCGAGGACGTCGTAGAGCCCTATCTACTCAAGGAAGGCTTCGTCGTTCGCACCGCCAGCGGCCGCAAGGCCACCCCGGCAGCTTACGAACATTTCGGCGTAAAACGCGCCGGGGCAGCATCGCGCCAGGAGCGGCTCCTCTGATGCAACGGCGGCGCTTTCTCGCCGCGTCAGCCGCGGCCACCCTCGCCCTAGCCGCGCGGCCGGCGCTCGCGACCGGCGGGCTTGACGACTTCGTCCCCTCTCCGGGCCCCTCGCCCACAGGCGGCCAGCAGGTTCGCGTCCTCCTCGGGCGCGGGCAAACCTCGCCGATCGATGCCCGGAGCTTCAGTTTCGGCACACGAACGTACCGTGGGACGTTCAGCCTAACCTCTGAGGGTCAAGTGCTTAATACCGTTCCCCTCGAGGAGTATCTCTACAGCGTCGTTCCGATGGAATCGCCACATTCGTGGCCGCAAGAAGCGTTGCGCGCGCAAGCAATTGTCGCAAGAACCTTCGCGCTCTCGCGCAGGAATCCGAATCGCGCATATGACGTCGTTGCAAGCGAACGCGATCAGGCCTATGGCGGATTGCAAGGCGAATATCCCGAGAGCACGGCGGCGGTCAATTCCACAGCGGGTCAGATCCTGCGCTGGAACAACGCAGTCGCCACTGTTTCGTACATGTCGTGCTGCGGCGGCCACACAGAAGACCCCGCGGATGCGTGGGCCGGCGGCGCCGACCTTCCGTATTTGCGTGGTGTGGCATGCACGTTTTGCAATGCGTCGCCGGATTATCACTGGTCGCGCATCTTACCGCTCGTTTCTCTAACAAACGCTTTTACGTCCGCACTGGCAAATGTCGGGACGCCGCAATCCATCGCCGTCGCGGAGGCCGACGCGAGCGGCCGCGCCAAGAGCATCCGCTTTACGGGTAGCGATGGTACCGCCGAGGTAAGCGGCTCTGATTTTCGGCGGCTCCTTGGGGCATCCGTCGTGCGCAGTTTGCTGATTCGGTCGATTACGATGAATCCCGGGGACCCGGCGCAGGCCGCGGCGACCATAACCATCGAAGGCTCGGGTCGCGGACATGGGGTCGGACTTTGCCAATGGGGCTCACGCGGACTCGCATCCGAGGGCCGCTCGTCCCGCGATATACTCTCTTTCTATTTTCCGGGTATACAGATACAGTAATGGCTGAGTCGCCGCGACAACAAACTACAGAAGAAAAAGAGGCTGCTGACAAACGCAACGTCGGTTTGCGCCTGCGCAAATATATCGACGTCGTGGTTGAAGATCAGCTCTCTTTTACGCTTCTTCGCGCCGCGATCGCCGATATTTCTCAGACCGGCATGCGTATTATCGCCGATCAGTATCTACCCAAGGGTACGAAATATCTCTTTACCATGAAGCGCAATCCGTTCTTGGCCATGCGCGGCGAAGTGCGCTGGATCCGCAACTTTGAAAAAGAAACCTATCAAGTCGGCGTGTTATTCGTGGACGTGCCCGAAGAAGACCGCAAGCGACTCAACTCGTTTCTTGAGATCGAGCGGCAGCGCGTTATGACAAACGGTTAGCGGGAGTCGCCCAGAGCTGGTGCATCCACCGTTCCACTTCGGCCACGCCCCGTGGAATATCGCGTGAGAGCACTTCGAACCCATCCTTCGTAATCAGCACATCGTCCTCTATACGCACGCCGATGCCACGATAGCGCTCCGGCACCGTTAAATCGTTCGTCTGGAAATACAGCCCCGGCTCCACCGTGAGCACCATGCCGGGTTGCAGTTTGCCGTACTTGTACGTCTCGGCACGAGCTGCCGCGCAATCGTGAACGTCTAAGCCTAGCATGTGGCTGACATTGTGCAGTGAGTAGCGCTTGTAGAATTGATGCTCCTCTTTGAGCGCGTCCTCGGCGCTCTCCAGAATCTCGAGTCTTTCCAAACCTTGCGCGAGCACTTGCATCGCGGCGCGATTTGGCGCCATAAAATCGTTGCCGGGCAGGCAGGCGGCAAAACCCGCTTCTTGAGCGGCGAGCACCAGCGCGTAGACGCGCTCTTGCGATTCGCTAAAGCGACCGGAGATCGGAACCGTACGCGTGATGTCGGCGGTATAGAGTGTCTCAATCTCAACGCCGGCATCGAGCAGAAGTAAGTCGTTGCGTTTGAACTGACGAGTGTTTTTCGTCCAGTGTAAGATGCACGCGTTTGGTCCGGACGCGGCGATCGTATTATAGCCGACGTCGTTGCCTTCAACACGCGCCCGCAGATTAAACACGCCTTCAACGTGGCGTTCGCTGTGCGCAGTAGGCAGCGCTCTGACGACATCTTCAAATGCACGCTTGGTCGAAGCCATGGCCTTGCGCAGTTCGGCGATTTCAACGTTGTCTTTGATCAAGCGCATCTCGGAGAGAAATGCGCGGAACTCTGGATCTTCGAGATCGCGCGTGCCCTTGGCGTACTCGCCCGCTTTTGCCAGAGCGTCTGCAAATTCCGCAATCGGACGGGCTTGGTCTACGCGATAACGGTCGCGGCTCTCCGGCACGCCCAAACGGGGCCCGGTCCACAACTCGCCCTTGTTGCGATCGGTGAAGAAGGTGGCATCCGAGCGGCCGGGATTCGGCTCCACAAAAAGCACGTCGCGGTGGCCATTTTCATCCGGTACGAGCAAGAGCACGCAATCAGGTTCCGTGTTCCCGGTGAGATAATAGAAATCCGTGCCGGGCCGGAACCGATACATGGTATCGTTTGCGCGGACTTTTTCGTGCCCCGTTGCAATCACGAGCACTTCGCCCCGAAAGCGCTGTGAGAGAAGCCTGCGGCGCTGCGCGAACGTCTGCGCATTCGGCACGTGTTCGACTTTTGCATCGTGCGGAGCCCAATCTCGCACCATGAACTCGAGCAGCGCCGGAGGCGGTGCCGTGTCGTGGGAGCCCGCTTTGTGCAAGATGTCCGTCATAAAGGCAAGGCTTCGACACACGGCTCGTAAACTCCAGCACCGTGGCGACGGATGAGGGCCTCACGGAGGCATACGATTTCGACCTTCCGCAAGCGTTGATCGCACAATCGCACTCGCGTCCCCGCGATGCCTCGCGCCTGCTTGTCATGCGCGATGGTTTACTCGAAGATGCGCGATTCTCCGGCTTACCGCGCTACCTGCGAGCCGGCGACCTGCTCGTGCTCAACGAAACGCGCGTGATCGCAGCGCGGCTGTTCGGCATCCGCGAAGGCAGCGGCGGAGCGGTTGAAGTTTTACTGTTGCGGCCGGCCGCGCAGCAACGCTACGATGCACGAGCGCTTCGATGGCAAGCGCTTGTGAAGCCCGGGCGGCGGTTGCGAACCGGCATGCGCATTCTTTTCGGCTCGGATGCAAGTGCGCTAGTCGCGGCTGACCTCCATGAGGGAGTGCGCGAGCTCGAGTTCACGCTGACAGTACCGTTCGAGCAGTTTCTCGAACGCGCCGGCCGGTTACCGTTGCCACCTTACATCAAAAACGAATCGCAAGAAGCGCAAGAAGATTACCAGACCATCTTCGCGCGTGAGCCTGGGAGCGTAGCTGCTCCGACGGCCTCTCTGCACTTCACCGATGCTGTCATGAATGAACTCGCCGAAGGCGGCGTGCAACTCGTGCGTTTAACTCTGGATATCGGTCTCGGAACCTTCCGCCCGATGAAAGGCAACCGCTTAAGCGAGCACCACATGCATGCGGAATCGTTTGCCGTCCCTGCGAAAACCGCCGAGGCCGTCGCTCGAGCTAAGGCGGAAGGCCGGCGCGTGATTGCGTCAGGGACCACGGTCATGCGCGCATTGGAAGGCTCAGCAGCGAAGCATGGCGTTGTGCGCGCCGGAGAAGACGAAACGGACATCTTTATCACGCCCGGCTTTTCGTTTCGCATTGTCGACGCGCTCATTACGAACTTTCATCTGCCGCAATCGACTCTGCTGGTGCTCGTGAGCGCATTCGCGGGCCGCGAGGCGATTCTACACGCTTACCAAACCGCCGTCGAACGGGGATACCGATTCTTTTCGTTCGGCGACGCGATGTTTATAGAACCCTGAGGAAGTCCTGTTGAAATCGATTTCATAGAAAAAAATGAGGCGCTTAACCCGTCAGATGCTCAATGCCTTATTGCGGATAATGCGTTCTTGCCCTCGCGACGACTTGGCCCGCTGCAACCAACTCCAGCGCAGAAAATTTCCCCGGCTTAT
>JACRUB010000203.1 GCA_014305015.1 Vulcanimicrobiota bacterium
CGGTATCTTCGAGGACTTTTTGATCCGCGCCGACAGTGACGAGGGTGCGAATATCTTCTTCTGTGACGAAAATCTGCCGGGCATGCGGTGGCACACCGAACGGTCGCACAAGGAAATCGGTCAGAAACAGAAACGTGCGCACGACAGGCGTAAGAATCCAGGCGATGCGCAGCATCGAGGGCGCGAGGCGCAAGGCCCAGCGGTCGCTATCGGTGACCGCGACCGTCTTCGGGATGATCTCGCCGAAGAGCAAGAACACGACCGTCATCACGACCGTCGAGATCACGGCGGCGTACGGAACGCCGGCTTGAATAAAGAGGAATGTAGCGAGCGAGTCGGCTCCGAGGAGCACGATGGTATTCGCGACCAAGATCGAGGTGAGGAACCGGTTGCGGTCGTCGAGGAGCTCGAGAACGGCATTCGCTTCTTTGAGGCCACGTTCGAGCATCCCGCGGGCCCGTAGGCGGCTGACCGAAACCAGCGCGGCCTCAGAGGCAGCGAAGAATGCGGCCGCAAGAACCAGCACTACCAGTGCCAGTACTTCGAGCCAATTTACGTTGGTAGTCATCTCAGATGGGGGGCCCCGAAACTCGCAGAGTTGTGGGGTAGAGGGTCTGGGTCTTGTTCCATATATACCGGGCGATTATAACACATGTGGCCTAATGAGCAGGTAAACGGCGAGGGTGACGAGCGTGCCTAGGGCGGCTCCCCACGTAACCTCGAGCGTATTGTGGATTTGGGCCTCCACGCGGCTCTGGGCAACCAGGGCTGCGAGTCCGTAGGCCAGCAGCGCCACGAGGGGCCGCTGGTAGTACAGCGCGAGAATGGTGGCCACCGCGAAGGCCATGGCGGCATGGCCGGAAACGGCGCCACCTTGCAAGGCGGATCCTCGGCCGGCAAAGGCTTTGGCAAAGATGGTCCCGATCACTACGATCGCGAGAATCACGAGTACGGTATTGGCAGGCACCTGCGCGAGCGCCGTATAGACAGTTGCCCCGCCGGCAAAGATGCCGTTGTAAAACGTCAGATACCCGACGACGACCGAGGCCATGACCGCCATGAGGACCGCGCCGGCTGCTGCGTCCTTTGCCGTTTTCGCAAGTGGATGATGCGCTATAGTCAGGAGATCCACCACCGCCTCCACCGCGGTGTTCACGAGTTCGAGCGCGAGCACCATCGCGATGAGAATCACGATAACGATAATGTAGACGCGTTCCAACTTCAAGAACACGGTGGCAGCAAGCACAATCGCGGCAATAACCAGATGAATACGCATGTTGGGCTGTGTTTTTGCTGCGTACATGATGCCGGAGAACGCGTAGTGGAACGAACTCCAGAACTTACTCTCGGTTATTCGTTTGTACCCTGGCGAGTGCTGTTCGTGCGAGTGCCCGTGATGCTCCGGCGGCTGGTGTGGATGCAACATCAGTCTTCGTACGGCCAGCTCAGGCCAATTACTTGCGCCAAGCGGCGCTCTTCGGCTCGCATATCTTCCCGTTCGGCCGCTTCTTCATGGTCGTGGCCCATGACGTGCAGCACGCCGTGGATCAATAAGCGGTTGATCTCAGCTTCGAGCGAGGCGTCATAATCTGCTGCTTGCCGCCGCGCGCTATCCACGCTAATGACGACATCCCCGAGCAGACGCTCTCCGAGATGCGCGTCACCCTCTTCCAATAGCGGAAAACTCAGCACATCGGTCGGCTTGTCCTTGCCGCGGTGCGCGCGATTAATTTCGCGAATCTCGTCGTCGTCAACGAATGATATGGACAGCGCGCTTTGCCGCTCATTGACGGCCTCCAGGAGCTTCTTTGCCGTGCGCTTAACGGCGCGCGCATCGATCCCGCTTCCACGCACCGCATTACGATAGTGAATCACGGCGAGGTATCCGCCGAGGCGTACGCCCGGATAATCTTACTCACGAGCGGATGACGCACGACGTCGGTTTCATTAAAATGCACGATACCGATATCGCCCGTACCGGAAAAAAGCCGTGGAGCTTCAAGCAAGCCACAACTGGCGCCGCGTGGCAAATCGATCTGTGTCACGTCGCCCTGCACGATCATCTTCGAGCCGCTACCCAGGCGCGTGAGAAACATCTTGAGCTGGTCGCGCGTTGCATTCTGCGCTTCATCGAGAATGACGAAAGCATCGGAAAGCGTGCGGCCGCGCATATAGGCAAGCGGCGCCACTTCGATAATTCCCCGTTCGATATATTTCGTGACGACGCCGTCATCGAGCAACTCCGCGAGCGCATCGTAGAGTGGACGTAAATACGGATCGACTTTTTCTTTGAGATCGCCCGGCAAGAATCCGAGCTTTTCGCCGGCTTCAACGGCCGGACGTGAGAGAATGAGCCGCGAGACGTGCCGGTTACGCAACGCGCGCACCGCCATGACCACGGCTAAAAATGTTTTGCCCGTACCGGCCGGCCCGATGCCGAACGTAAGCGTGTTCTCATCGATCGAGCGAACGAACTCGCGCTGGCCGGCGGTACGCGCGCGTATCTCTTTTCCACGCTGCGTCTGGAACAGCGTTTCGAGGGGGTGCTTGCCGTCGCGATCTAGAGCGACGTCTTGGGCGGCGAGGCGCACGTCATCAGGCGTTAGCAATGCCCCGTTTACGGCCGCTTTGAGCATATGCTCGAGAATTCGCAGCGCCACCTCGACCGCGGTCGGTTCACCCGCTACGACAATGCGGTTGCCGTCCACCCGGACCGCAACGGGAACGTTCTTTTCAATTGCCGTGAGATTTTGATCGAATTTGCCGAAGAGCCGGATGTGGTCGTGTAGACCCTCTAGGTCGATGGTTCGTTCGGTCGCCGTATCTGCCAGAGCGGATTCTCCCTAAGCGCGATGGGCGGGCCTAAGAGCTCCGATGCCACCACTGCTCGTAATAGACTATTCCCATCTTCGAACAAACCGCTCAAGGGACCGCTTGCGCGCAGCTGAGACCGGGCTTCTTCCCGGTCGTGGGCGGTAGATTGGGGCGCCGCCGCCCGCTTCGGAGCAGCATAGTCCTGCGCATCAGGGCGCGGAGCGACGGGAGCGCTCTGCGGCAGCACGGGCGGGATGACGGGTTGCGCGGCATTCTTCTCTTGCAACGCCGCCAACATCTGGACGTAGCGCGAATCGGGCGCATATCCCGTCTGACGGGCTTCGGCTTCCATCCGCGCCTTCTCCGCCGCAACGGCTTGCTGGATGCCGTATTTGATTAGTTCACGCATTTACTTCACGCCCTTGCTTCGACAAGCTCAGCATGACAAGCTGTGGCAGCATGACAATGGCCTACTTACTCGGGGGTGGTTGCGGTGGGGTGTCGCTGCCTTTATCGATATTGCCGCCGATGGCGCCGCGCATCTCCGTGTCTGCTTTGATGTTGTTGAGTTTGTAGTAATCCATGACACCGAGATTGCCGCTGCGGAACGCTTCCGCAATCGCCATTGGAATGTTTGATTCGGCCTCGACGACCTTCGCGCGCATTGCCTGCGTGTTGGCCTTTTGCTCTTGCTCCGCGGCTTGGGCTGCGTATTGACGTTCCGCGGCTTTGGCTTGCGCGATGCGGCGGTCGGCTTCTGCCTGCGACATCTGCAACTCGGCGCCGATGTTCTTGCCGACGTCAACGTCTGCAATATCGATCGAAACGATCTCAAACGCGGTTCCCGCGTCTAAGCCTTTGGCCAACACGGCTTTGGAAATGCGGTCTGGATATTCGAGCACTTCTTTGTGATCGATGGCCGCACCGACTGCGGAGACAACGCCTTCACCGACGCGCGCGACGATAGTAGGTTCGCCCGCGCCGCCGACGTACCGGTCTAAGTTGCTGCGCACGGTGATACGCGCCTTGACGTTGAGCTGAATGCCGTTCTGCGCGACGCCTTGGAAGATCGGCGTTTCAATCACCTTCGGATTCACGGACGTCTGCAATGCTTCGAGCACGTTGCGGCCGGCGAGGTCGATAGCCGCTGCGCGCTGCCACTCAAGTGGAATCTGCGCGCGCTGCGCCGCGATCATTGCGAGGACCACATTCTCAACATTGCCGCCGGCAAGGAAGTGCGATTGCATTTGATCGACCGTGAGCGAAAGTCCGGCTTTGCGCGCACGCACCAGGTTATTAACGATAACGCTCGGCGGAATGCCGATGAGCCGCATGCGAATGAGCGAGACGATCGAAAGCGGGACGCCTGCCGCAATCGTGCGGATCCACAATCCGATCGGGAAATAGTAGAGAAACACGAAGAGCATGATGATCGCAAGAAAAAAGATGATCACCACGCCAAAGCTCATGATCGCCAAGAAAATTACTCCTTTACGTTCGGGAGGTTGAAGCTAGGCAGATTCACGGGTTGCACGAAAACTCGCGCTCCCTCAACCCGTGTGACGCGAACCGGCGTTCCCGCCGGAATAAAATCGCCCTCCGTGAGAACGTCGACCCGATGCCCGGCGATGGTAGCGACACCCGCCGGACGCAAGAATGAAGCCGCAGATCCGGTTTGGCCGCGCAGATACGTGAAATCGCTGCTGGTCACAAACTCGGCTCCTTGAACGCCGGCGAACGTCAAGCGTTTCATGAACGCGTTCTCCGGAAACGCGCGCGTCGCGACCCAGAACAGGGCGAGGGTCAGCAGAATCGACGTGGAGATCGTTTGCACGGCGATAAAGAAGAATGGGAGTCCAAAGGCGAGTAAGATCGCTGCAAGCAAGGCGATGCCGCCCATTATTCCAGGCAGTCCATGTCCTGGCATAACGTGCAGCTCGTACAAGATGCCCATGACCCCAATGACCGCGAGCGCGATCACCAGACCGTTGCTAAAGCCCGCATACAGGTGCGTTCCGAAGAATAGTGCAAACGCGCCGACGACGATCGCTCCTGCGATCCCGTGCAATGTTTGCATCTCGATCAAAAGGCCAAGCATACCGAGCGTTAAGAGTAAGCCGCTCACGATTGGATCGGTTGCAAACCGTGCGAGCTGTTCGGCAAACGAATACTGAATGTTCTGCACGGTCGTGGCGGGCAACCCGTCAGCTTTAAGCGCAGCAGTTAGCGTCGGCTGGATGTTATCTGCAATGCGCGCGCGCACCGCGTCTTCGGCATTGAGTGTGAGGATTGCACCGTGCGTCTTATAATCCGGCGCATCCGCATTCGGATCAACCATAGCGGCAGCGATCTTCGGGTTGCGATGATTCCTCAGTGCAGTCGATTCAAACTCTGCGCGCAACGCCGAAATCGTCTTGATGGTCGTTGGAATTGGCTCGGCCGCGCCGATGCTGGAACCGGGTGCCATCGAGATTTTCGAAGCACTCAGCGTGATGAGTGCTCCCGCCGACCAGGCGCGCCGTGAAACGTACGCGACGACGGGAATCTTTGAATCGAAGACCGCATCGCGAATCTCCGTTGCGGCACTAACGAGACCGCCGAACGTATCGACGTCGAGCACGATTGCGCGCGCTCCGTTTTGGTTGGCTTCGGCGATCGAACGCTGGACGAGGTGTGCCATCCCTTCGTCGATTGTTCCGTGAATCGGAAGGACGTCAACCACGTTTTGCTGCTGGCTCGTAGCCCGGTTCGCCAGCGCAAAGCCGACAAGACCCGCAAGCACCAAGAGGCCCAAAACAAAACGGCGCAGATTTACCAGAGCTCTCATGTCTCTGACTACTGCTCCATTGTTGGTAAGTTACATGCTAGCCCGGTGTCACCCTGAGCTCTAGCTTGCCCTGAGCAACGACGAAGGGAAGGGTGTTTTAGCCCAACTCCTCGGTGACGATCTGGCGGACGAGGTTGCCGTCGGCCTCCCCTTTGAGCTGGGGCATGACGACCTTCATAACGGAGCCCTGATTGCGGCCCTCGGCTGGAATACCGGCCATCGCGTTTTTGACGATCTCGCGGACTTCCTCCGCGGATTTTTGCGCGGGTAGATAGGCCATCAGGATATCGCGCTCCTGGGCTTCCTTGGCGGCGAGGTCTTCACGCTTGGCCTTCTGGTATTCACTCACCGAGTCGTTACGCTGTTTGACCTGACGGCGGACCACGTCGAGCTCGTCGGCATCGCTGAGGTCCTTGCCCGCTTCCGTACGTTTATAGGTAAAACCAGAAAGGGCCGACCGCAATGTGTCGACCCGGATCTGATCTTTTGCTTTCATCGCAGCCACCATATCGGCGTGGATGCGATCTTTAAGAGCGGCCACTAGGTGCGGCGCTTACGAGCAGCGGCCGATTTCTTCTTGCGGCGGACGCTGGGCTTCTCATAGTGCTCGTGCTTGCGAGCCTCCGCCAAGACGCCGGCCTTCTGGGTGGCTTTCTTGAAACGGCGCAGCGCGCTCTCGATGGTCTCGCCCGGAGCAATGCGTACTTCCATTTAATTCAACCCTCCCTTCGAGCGGCGCCTAGGACGCCAAAATTTTATCCGCCTGAGGGGCGGACTTCGCCACTCTACCACAGGCGCCGCGCGAGGGTCAACGACGCGAGTCGCGCCA
>JACRUB010000106.1 GCA_014305015.1 Vulcanimicrobiota bacterium
AACAATCTCGTACAGTGCGCGTTGTTCGGGGTTGAAACGGCCGTTAACCGGCCAGGTGCGCGTAACGTCGCTTGCATAGAGATCAAACTCGCAGCCCGAATCAACGAGCACCAGATCACCGTCACGCAGAAGCTCACGATTGGTGCTATAGTGCAAGATCGTCGCATTTGCGCCGCCTGCGACGATTGAAGGATACGCAACGTGCTGTGAGCCGTTTTTGTGGTACGTATATTCCATAATCGCTTCGAGTTCGTATTCGGCCATGCCCGGACGCGTTGCGCTCATGCCGGCGATGTGGCCAAGACGCGTGATTTCGCCCGCACGGCGCATCAGTGCAATTTCTTCCGTTGATTTGCGCAGGCGCATCTCGTGCAGGATATCGTTTGAATTCACAATCGAGGATGGCGCCGCGCCTCCACGGCGCGTTCGCTGCTGCGCAGTTGCGAGTGCCGTAAGCACCCTCCGGTCGAACGCCTCATCGTTGCCCAGCGAATAGCGCAAGGCCGTGTGCCCAAGGAACAATTCCGGCAGTCGGCGATCCAGTTCCGCAATTTCGTAAGCGCCGTCAATTCCAAACTCTTCCACCGCGCCTTCGACGCCGTGTCTTTTACCGGTCCACGCCTCTTGCGACCGGTCGCGCGGTAAGGTAAAGAGAATATCGCGATGTGCCGCATTGCGTGGTACGATAACCAGCACCGCGCCCGGTTCGTTCCAGCCCGTTAAGTAATAGAAGTCCGAGGACTGGCGGAACTCTTGTTCGGTATCGCGGTTGCGCAGTTGCACGTCCGCGCCCGGAATGATCGCAACGGCATCACCCAGGCTGCCCGCAAAGGCTGCGCGCCGCTCTGCAAAGAGGTTCATCGTATGAGTAGCGCCGCTTGATCGAGGGCTGTGACGGCGGCAGAGAACGACGCATTGGTTGCGCTAGCATTGTTTTGTGCGATCGCCGCCGAGATCTTCGGAAAGGAGGTACTTGCGTAACCGCTAGCGCCGTACGCCTGTAGATCGACCAGTTGAGCTGCGTGTAGCCCGGCTGCGCCATCATGCGCGCCGGGGGTGCGATCAAACGCGCGAGCGGCGCGCGCGAAACGTTCGATCGCGAGGCGAAGCGTGCGAACGTCGGGATGCTGGCCAGCAGACAGAGCTGTTGCTTCTAGTGCCGCGGCGCCTTCGCGCAACACCGGAACGTAGGGAGAGAACCGGTAAGGCAGCGCCTCTGAGTCTGCTAAGCGCAGAGCGATGATGCCCAAGAGCTGCGCAGCGGTGCGGTGCAGGGTGAACTGCGGGTCGGCAATGGTGCTCGCAAATTTAAAATCATCGTACGCCGAGTGATATACCCCAAGCGGACCAAAAAAACCGACTTGCGCAATCGGGATTCCTAGCTCGAACAAAAACGACTCGTGATCGGACCCACCGCCCGGCGTTCGCACCACCGGAAGCGCGAGATGGCGGTTGTGTGAAGCGGCTCGCGAATCTTTGAGCCAACGGTCGAAGAGCGAGATGTGAACGGTAGCCGGATCGGAGATAGCTTTTGCCGCCCCGATCAAATCGCCGTTGAGCGCAGCAGCGCCGGTCGCGCCAAATTGCGAACCGCTTACGTTTTCATCGGCATTGATGTAGGCGACGCAGCCGGTACGAAGTTCGTTCTGATGCACGCGGACGTATTCGATGGAACCAAGTTCGCCGATTTCTTCGGCATCAAATCCGGCGATAATGATCGTGCGCTTTGGTTTCCAGCCAGTGCGGTGCAAATAGCCCAGGCCACGTGCCGCTTCCAACAACGTAGAAATTCCGGAACCGTTATCGGTGACGCCGTAGACCCACGCATCGCGGTGGCCGCCCAGGACGACGGATTGCGACGGCGTCGTGCCCGCGAGTTTGCCGACAGTGTTCCACAACGTTTGAACTGACCGGTGCATGAGTACGGTGAGGTGGACAGTGGAGCGCGTTTGTCCGAGCGCATACGGCGCGGAAAGGGCGCCATCCCACGAGGGCGGTGCGCCTGTACCGGTCATATCCGAAAGTAACGCGGTGGCTGTCGTTGCACTGACGGGCAATGTTGGAATGCGCAGTTGGGGAAGGCCCATGCGCACGCTTTCAACGCTGCCGCGTTGTACGGCAGCGGCGGGACGGTACGGCCCATCCGGAAACACGGGCCCTTTCGTGAAACCATCGTCCTTGGGATCCGAATAGAAGATGACGCCCGCTGCGCCATGATCTTGTGCGCGTTTTGCGAGCAATCCACGAAACTGCGCGCCATACCGGATCAGCGCGATCTTCCCGCGGACTACGACGTGCGACCGGTCAAGCAATGCGTAGTCTTCTTCGAGTCCACGGTTGACGTAGGTGAGCGGTGCGATCAAGTCGCCGTCGCCGCTTCCATAATTAAATGGAATGCCGGCGTCTGCGCGGCCCGTATCCGCATCGCTCGGGTCGGCCGCTTCCGCGAGGTCGAACTTTTGTCTCGGCCGCGACATGAGTTCCAAGCCGAGCTTCTTGGGTGTGTCCACGCGTGCGGGAAAGGTTTCAAGGGTCGCCGTGAAGCCGTATGATTCGAGTTTGTCCCGCATGTAGATGGCGGCTTGATGATCTCCCCAGGTTCCGGCATAGTGGGCATTTGCGTTTAGAAAGCGCGAATGGTCGAGTGCGCCCTGGGCGCTGGGGATATCCAAAAAGGTGGACTCGTACCCACGTTCCAACATCGAGGATTGCGGCGTGGCTGCGCCGATTGCAAAAAAGACTGTTGATATGAGCGCACAAAACCGAGCGACGTTCAAAGAATTGCCTCCTTGGAATCTCAAGGGACTCTCCGTGCTGGCTTTTGCGCACGGCGCCAGTGATTTCTTTTCGGGGATGGTGCCGCTCCTCATCTTTACGGTGGTTGCAGCCCACGGACTCTCCCCGGTCTATCAGGGCTTCATCGGCTTTCTCTGGTATTTTACGAGCTCGATCGTCCAGCCGCTCTTCGGGTTCTATTCCGACGCGCGCGGGCGCTGGTGGTTCTTGCCGGGCGCCGTTTTTCTGACCGTTGCGAGCGTTTCGTTCGCAGGCCTCTCCCCGAATATCTGGGTGCTCTCGCTGCTCATCATCATCGGTGGAATCGGATCGGCGGTGATGCACCCCGAAGCCGGCAAGTATTCCGCGATGCTCAGCGGCAGCCGCAAAGCCGGCGGCATTTCGATTTTCCAAATCGGCGGCGCACTCGGTTACGCCCTCGGGCCCATTGCAATCTCGCGCGTGCTTGAAAACGTCGGTCCGCACGGCTCGGTGCTGATGATTGTTCCGGGTTTGCTTGCAACGATTGCACTGTTCTCTACGATGGCGCGTGTCGATCGCGCTGCCGTGCGATTGCATTCCATTCCACATCATCTCAAGGTGCAGACGAACGGTCCGGTCGACCGAACAGGTGTAAGCTTGCTCGTCATCAGCACGTCGCTGCGGTATCTTGTCACCGCAGCGTTCATGACGTATTTGCCTAACCTCATCGTGGAGCGCGGCGGCTCCATTACGACTGCGGGACTTGTCGTAACGACGTTTTTGGCGGTAGGTGTTATCGGACTCTACGCCGGCGGGTATCTGGCGGACCGTTTCGGGGCCGTTGCGGTTTCGATCGCAAGTCTACTCGTGGCCGTACCATTTTTGTATGGTTTCTTTCTTCTGCCGGGCGGTGCCGGTTTTCTGTCGTTGCTGGTTGCAAGCATTTTGCTCAACGTGCAGAGTGCACCCGGCGTCGCGATCGTGCAGAAAATGCTTCCGAAGAATCTTGGAATGGCGCTGGGCTTGATGAACGGCGTCGCTTTTGGCATCGGCTCGGCGCTGGTAGCAGCCGTCGGTTTTATCGTTGCGCATGGCGGCCCGGCTGCGGCGCTTGAAGATGTCAGCGGGTTGCCCGCGTTGTGTGCTCTGGTCTATGTTGCCGTCGGTGCGCGCGACCGCAAGGCGTTCAGTAAGTCCTGAGCTTGTCCATCTAAACCTTGCGCGTAGATTTTGGGATGGGTGAGATAGAACAAAACTAGCACTCGCAAGAGCATTTCGTGTGGGCGCGGATTGGCAAAATCCTCAAAGCGCGCCTCGCTGATGTGCATGAAGCCGGCAAAGCGTTCGCGCATGGCATCGAATGACGGGTAGCGCGTTACGAAGTTGAGTTCTCCATGGGCGCTGTCTTCCTCTTGATCGATAAAGTCGTCGAGCAAGACGTGCAAGGCGCAAAACTCCGGAAAGTATGCATCGTACGCGTAGCGTGCGCGCGACGCGTTGCCCGCTAGGCAAAAGAAGAATGGCGCGTAGACCTGCAGCTGCGATCCGCACGCAGCCGCAAATTCCCACCATGACAGCCCTTGAAACCGCGGCAGATTTGCGGCGTGCCACGTTTTGAGCGCCTCAATGCGCTCCGTTGCCTGATAATGCTTGAACGTTTGCAACACCGTGTAGAATTCGGCCGCTTCGCGCAGATTCGGCAGTAGTGTCTCGTACTCCGGAATCTTGCTAGCGGCTTCGCGAACGCGGGACACGAGCCACGAGAGATATCCGCCATCGTTAGTTTTCGGTCCCGCTCGAAAGTAATTCGAGGGCGTCCTGGTCGGATCGAGTGCGTCGAAGAGCGCTTCATGCAAAACCGGATAGGCTTCCGCGGGGACGCCAGGGTGGCGATCGCAGAGGTTATCGAGATAGTCGTAGAGCGATTCCAAAGGTGCAATCGCGTCGATAAAAATCTTCGCTTCCTTTGGTGGAAGAAACGTTGCGAGCATTGCTGCGCCGGCGACGTGATAGGACTTTGCACGAATACTGGTGAGCGCTTCTCCGCGAAATGCCGGATCGTCAATTGCGAGCGCGCGCACGCGAATTTGCGAAAGCGCGGTGCGTGCTTTCGGTACAACTCTGCTCAAGAACCGCCAAAGGTCAATGAGCCCGGGCAGTCCGAGGGCCAGGAGCGCGCGACGCCGTGTAGTGCTGACGAGTACGTGGCCCGCCGCAAATCGAATTTCCGCCTGCAAGAGCTAGATCGTGCCGATAAAGCGGCCGGGGTTGAGGGTTCGGCGCGGGTCAAATCGGTCTTTAAGCGCGCGCATTCGTTCGATGCCGCTTGGAAGGTCGCCCCACACATTTAGGGACGCACGCATCGGTGAATCTCCGGCAACGATGATAGCCTTCGGAAACAGCGCATGAAATGCGTCATCGAAAGCCTCGATGCGGTCCGAAAACGCGTGCGCGTCCTTACCGCTCACACGTAAGAAGATATCGCCGTTGATGATGTCCACAATCGATTCCGCACTTAACTCATGCCGGCGCGCGGTGATGTAGCCGCCGCGCACTCCGGTGTCGATTTCTTCGGGCGGCGCCAGCAAGCGATATGTCACCGAACGCTCCCCAATGTTGGCAACGAATGCATCCAGGGCGCGATCGAATGCCTCGCGAGCGCCGGCATCAATGATCGTTGTCTCGGGAACGCCCGCACGTCCGAGCGCCGAGCGTAGATCGCGCGTGGCGCGTTCGAGAATTGCACTGGAGCCTTCGAGCAGAATGAACATGCGCCCATCGTGGCCTTCTTCGCCGTCAATCGATTTCTTAAAACCGTGCACCCACAGTGCTGCTGCCGCCGGAATTTTCAGTTCCTGCACCTGCGCCATGGCTCGTAAGCGCGTGTCTTCAGGCAAGCGTGCGATGAATGCGCGAGCATTTGCCGGCATCGGTAACGTTTTAAAATTTGCCGATGCCAGGACACCAAGCGTACCGAACGACCCGACGTAAAGACGGCTCATATCGTATCCCGCAACGTTTTTGACGACCATCCCGCCCGCCGCAGCGAGCGTGCCATCGGCAAGGATGATGCTCGAACCGATGATGTAGTCGCGCGTGCGCCCGAACAGATGCCGGCGCGGTCCCAGCCACCCTGATGCGAGCGCCCCACCGATGGTGGCTTCATGTGCGCGTGGCACATCGATCGGAACGAATTGCGAATGCTCTGCAAGCGCGGCACGCAGCGCCCGCACCGTGAGCCCGGCTTGAACGCTTATCGTCAAGTCTGCAAATTCATACGCGTTGATTTTCCGTAAACCGGTGGTGGAGAGCGGCGTCGCTTCGCGATCCGGCGCACGCCCCATTCCTGAAAGTGTTTTGCCGCCTTCAATAAGCAAGGCATCGCCGCGGTCGTTCGCTTCGCGAACGGCTTCTTGCAGCTCCGCAATGGTTTTCATCGACGCACCTCTGGGCAGCGCGAACCGATCGGGAAGATCTTTTCCAGATTAAGCCGCCGGCCTGGATCAAAC
>JACRUB010000007.1 GCA_014305015.1 Vulcanimicrobiota bacterium
TCATCAATATTATCACAAAGCCGCTCGCAGGCAGTCCCGACATTGTCGTACAGACCGGCTCGTTCGGTGACCGGCTCGTGCGAGTCCAAACCAAGAATTTTTCTTTCGAACGCGCGGTTGCGACAAACACGTATCCGTATTCAGCTGGGAATGGCATCCCCGCCGGAACGCAAACTGGTGCCGATTCGGAAGTAACGGCGGGACGTTTTGCCTTTGAGCAAACGTTCGGAACGATCGATGCCGACTTCTCGGGCGGAATCAATGCCCACCATCTCGGCGTCCCAGGCCAGGTTCCGGGCACGTTCACGACACCGGGCCGACAAAACACGGTCGATAAAGACCTGCATGTTGGATTGACCAAGAATCGCGCACAGTCGGCAACGACGCTCGAAGTCGGAGCCTCGGCGCATCAACTCCTAGCAACGTGCGACGATCCCTCGAACGCCAACTGTTTTACGCCTCTGCAGTCGCTAGCGACCGAGAGCCGCGTGCAAGTAAGTCTGCGCAATGTGGTGACCCACGCGAATGGCAAGACCCTCTACGGCATCGATTTCGCACGCGACGTTGCACGCATCGACGATGGCGGCAGCACCAGCGCTTTTGCCTTCCCCCCGCTGCCGCTCGCCGCAATCATTACCACCAACGCATTTTCTCAGAGTGCAGTCTACGCACAACAAAACTGGCTAACGGCTTCGGGCTCGCGCTACTATGCCGGCCTGCGCGCCGAACGCGATGGATCCCTCGGCGGCATCGTTGCTCCGGCGCTCGGGTTCTTGCAGCACCTCTCGTCGAACGTCACGCTGCGCGGAAATTTTGCGACGTCATTCCGGGCACCCAACTCATTTGAACTTTACTACCCCAACTATGGTAACGCTCAATTGCAACCGGAACGAGCTCGTGTTGCCGATCTCACATTGAGCAACAACGCTTTCCTGGGTGGCGCGTCCCTCACGTGGTTTGGCTCCCGGAGCACGAACTTCATTACGACCTACGTTGATCCGGTAACATTTGCATTTAGCGCACGCAACATTGGACGCACCAGCACGGCAGGCGTCCTCGGCGAGGTGCGCACGAAACCATTCCATCATATTTCAGCACACCTGAGCATCACCGATCTCTATCGCGCGGTCGATCTGACGCCGGGCTCCGCGACGCAGAATTCCAGGCTCGGCTCAGCCGGTCCGGTCTTCACCGTGAATAACGAACTCACGTATGAAGGTGATCCCGGCGCAGCAATCCAGAGCGCCGGCATCGACGCTCGTAACCACGGCGGTCAAATCTCCTTCGGAAGAACGGCCGCATATACGCGCATCGATGGATTCGTGCGAATCCGCCTTGGCCATTATGCGCTCTTGAGTTTGCGCGGTTACAATCTCGGCAACGACGCCGTTGAAGATCAACCCGGATACCCACAACCGGGACGTTCCTACATTCTGGAACTCTCGACGCACTAGGTCGCCGGTGCGTACGATCGCGGTCGCGCTCCTGGCCGTCTTAGCGCTCCTCGTGAGCCTATCGGTCGGCGCGACCGCGATCTCACCACGCGATGTTTGGTTCGCGCTGTTTCATCCACACGTGCATTCCGACGTCAACACGATTGTCTGGTTGCTGCGGCTGCCGCGCGTTTGTATCGCCGGGCTTGTCGGCGCCGCGCTCGGCGTTTCGGGTGCAATGCTGCAAGGAATGTTGCGGAACCCGCTCGTCGATCCATATCTTACCGGCGTATCCGCGGGGGCCGCAGCTGCGATTGCGGTCGCCGTCGTACTCGGCGTTGCGGCGCCGTTTATTCCCGCACTTGGATTCGTTGCGGGCCTGGCTACGGCAATTATCGTTGCGGTGCTCGCGCGCCGCGGAACGGGAATCGATTCCATCCGGCTGATCCTCGCCGGCATCTCGCTCTCGGCGTTGTTTGCGGCGCTCGTCACGCTGATACTAACGCGCATCGAGCAAGGCTCGGCTGCGCAGACAATTCTCTCGTGGCTTGCAGGTTCGCTCGCCGGTCGCGGCTGGCATGAAGTACTCTGGACGCTGCCCTACTTGCTTGTTGGATTCGGCCTCGCGACACTGTGCATTCCGGCACTCAACGTCCTTCGCTTGGGTGACGTGCGTGCGAGAGCGGTCGGGGTCGATGTCGACCGCGCACAGTGGCTTATCGTTTCGTCCGCGTCACTGCTCACCGCTGCCGCCGTAGCACTCGGCGGCATCATCGGCTTTGTGGGACTCATCGTTCCGCACATGGCGCGCCGCATTGTCGGAACGGACACCCGCTCGCTCATGCTCATCTGTGCAATTCTCGGGGCTGGATTTATGGCACTCGCCGACGCGGCGGCTCGGACGCTCTTCGCGCCGACGGAAGTCCCAATCGGCGTATTGCTCGCGTGCATCGGCGTTCCGTCATTTCTCTATCTGTATTTGCATGAGGCTCGCACCACACCGTGATCGCCGCGTCGCAGCTCGCCTTGCGCATCGCTAATCGTGTTCTACTTGAGAACATGAATTTCTCCGTAACTTCGGGCGAATTCATTGCAGTGCTCGGGCCGAATGGCGTCGGAAAAACAACCTTTCTGCGAGCAATTGCCGGAATGCATGATATTGCCGGCGGCTCGCTTTCCATCGAAGGACGAGCGATTGGATCGCTTACGATCTCCGAACGTGCGCGCACGATCGCATTTATGGTCAGCGACGACGCGCCGGTCGACGCAATGCCGGTCCGCGCTGCGGTTGCGAGCGGACGCTACGCCTATCATCGGTGGTGGGAATGGCGCGAAACTGAAAAGGACGCTACGGTGATTGCGCAAGCTCTGGCCGACGTACACATGAGCGAATTTTCAGCGCGACGATTCGACACGCTTTCGAGCGGTGAACGGCAGCGTGTGTGGCTTGCGCTCGGACTTGCGCAAGAAGCTCCGTTGCTGTTGCTTGATGAGCCCACGAGCCATCTGGATGTGCGCGTCGCGCACGAAATCTTGCAGCTTTTACGTCAGCTAGCCCATAGCGGGAAAACCGTCATCTGCGTTTTGCACGATATGAATGAAGCGCTGGAATTCGCAGACCGCCTCATGATTCTGAGCGACCGCTCGATTCTGGCCTTCGACACACCCGCCGCCATCGTCCAAAACGGCGTCTTAGATCGCGCTTACGGCATCAAACTCGAGGCCGTGCGCTCCGCCACGGGTGCCCTGCGCGTCTTTCCCAGCTGCTAAGCTTATCCACACGACACTTGGCGCACCCCGGCTGCGTTCGACTTACCGCTTGTCGAACGGGCCTTTTGCCTTGGGCCGGAAGGTAGGCCCTTAGTATCCAGTGCTTTTGCGGAGGGGCCAGCGATGAACGACCTACAGAGACATAACGTACCGGGCGCGAGCCTTAGAGACTTTCTCATGCTTCCATACGCAGAGCTTGAAGAGCTCAATTTGCGCGCCAAGGAGCAACGCAAGGACCGCGCGACCGCGCAGCAAGTCGGTGAGGAGCGCCTCAGATATTTGACCGACGAGAAGCGCATCAAGGCCGTCACGGTCTTGTTTAGCGATCTCGAGGGCCGTCTGCACATGCTCGACTACGACAAGAAATTCTTGCTCAAGAACAGCGACAATCTCACCTTCGACGGCTCGTCCATTCGCGGTTTCACGCCGCAGCGGGAGAGCGATCTCCGCTTGATTTTAGATTGGAGCGCGTTCTATTGGGCGCCCGGCGACATCTTCGGTCCGGGCAAAGTGCTGGTGTTTGCGAACGTCATCGATCGCGATGGATCGCCGTTTGCAGGCGATATCCGCGGGATGCTCAAGAAACTTTCTACGGACGCATATTCGAAGCTGGGATATACCCTCAATGCAGCCAATGAAATTGAGGGTTTTCTCTTCCAAGGCCTCGATGCAGAGCGCCGTTATCACGAAACGGGACAATTCGACTACGTCCACACGGGTGGGTACTATCACTCGCTGCCGGGCGACCCGCTGCGCACCTTTATCGACACGGTTGCCGAAGTGCAGCGCGCGATGGGCTTCGAGAATGAGAAGGATCATCCCGAAGTTGCGCCCTCACAGTTTGAAATCAACTACAGCTACGGCGAAGTCGTCGCAGCGGCCGATCAAATTCAGCTCTACAAGCTGATTTGCCGGCAAGTTGCAACGCGTCTCGGGATGACGGCCAGCTTCATACCAAAACCCGTGGTCGGTGTGAATGGCAGCGGTATGCACACGAACGTATCGATCAGCAAGAACGGCAAGAATCTATTCTGGGATTCCAAGGGCGAAGAGAAAATCAGCAAGTTCGCCTGGGAGTTCGTCGATCGCATTCTCACCCACGGGAACGATATTTGCCTGATGCTCAACGCATCGGTCAATGCCTACCGCCGTCTCGATCCGCATTTCGAAGCACCCAACCAAATCAAGGCTTCGGCGGTTGACCGCGGGTCGATGATTCGCATTCCAATCGGCAACGAACGCAGCGCACGCGTGGAGGTCCGCTCGGTCAGCCCAGATGCAAATCCGTACATGGTGATGCTCGCGGTCTTCAAGACCGGGCTCGAAGGCAGCGTTGCCAAAACCAAAAACTTGCGGCAAGCCGACCGGTTCCTACCGGACAACATCTACGACGCGATGACCAACTTCCGCGAAGCCGCGTGGACATCAAAACTCCTCGGCGATGACGTCAAGCGCCGCTATGCGGATCTCAAGCAGGCAAGTGCGGATCGCTGCCCGCGTCTTTTAGGCTCCATCGTCAAAGCGCAAGAAGTACAGTTCCACCACGAAGTCTACAATCAGTATCTCTGGAACCAGTTCTAAGCAAGAGGCGCTGCGGGCACCATCACCCGTAGCGCCTTCTTCACCACCCTAAACGTGGCGGGCGTGTGGCCGCCGTAGTCGCCGTCGATTGAGACGAGATGCTTATCGCGTGTCTCGATTTTGATTTTTTAGCAGAGAAATATTCCGCATCAGGAAGTTCTATCTGATTGCCTGCGGCGACGGCAAAGTACATGCGAACGAGCTCAAAGTGGCTCAGTCCGGTCGTCGTAAAGAATGAGAGCTTACCATCGGTGATGCTCGCATCGGGCAGCAGAGGTTTGCTACCGAAGTAACGTCCGTTGGCAATCACGATTTGGAACGTCTTGAGTTTCTTTTTCTTTTTCTTATCTAACGTGACCGTGCATTTGAAGGGCCGCTCGGAAATGAGCGGCTTGATGGCGGTGATCGCATAGGCAAATGAGCCGGCAAAATGTTTGAGCCAATGCGGCGTGGTCGCGCCAACTTTCGCGGTGAGCCCGATCGTGGAGAAGTTCGCAAAGTATTTCCGGTTGACGCACCCTAAATCGACTCGCGCGACTTTGCCGTTGACGATGGCATCGACGCCTGCCTCAACGGTAGGCGCAATGCCCAGCGTCTGCGCGAAACTGTTTCCGGTGCCCCCGGGAATAACCCCGAGTACCGCATCTTTATGCGCCAGCGGTCCGACGGCGGTTGTTTGCGCGCCGTCTCCGCCGGAAACGATGATGAGTTTGTGGCCGGACTTTACGGCTTGCTTGATGCGTTTACGGAGCGCAATCCGGTCTCGAACGATGTGCGATTCGACAATGCGAATTCCGCGCTCTGTGAGCATCTTGGCCGCGGCCGCAACACCCTGCGCACCGTGGCGAGACTCGTGACCACCAAGAATGACAGCTTCGCGCACTACGGCGCAATTGTAACCGGAGGATCGAGCAAGCGCAAGACGTCGGGGCCGGCATCGCCGGTAGAGCGTGGAGAGAAAACGATTTTCGAAATGGGATTGGCATTCGTCGGCTGCGGCACGCTTGAAACGATGTAGCGTATCGTCGGACCATCTCCCGGCTCATAAACGTCCAGGCTTAGGCGTCTGCCGGTAGCATCAAACGGAAAGCGCGCACCGATGCTGGTGTGGCTGCCGTCAGAAAAGACAACCGCGATATCCGGAGACGGCAGATGATCGCTCGCCGTGCCCGTATTTTTCAAGACGACGGTAAGCACCAACGCACCCTTGCCGGAGGGGTCGGGCTGGCCAAGCGGCACCAGGTATCCCCTCGCGCGCATCCACTCGATCTTGATAATGCGCAAGTTGAAGTTGCCCAATCGAAACGGGCGATCGAACTGAATAACACCGCTAGGCGCCTCGGCCGCGCGCAACGGGGCGGCGAAAGACAAGCTCCAAAGCATCAGTCCGAGGGCGGCAATTAGTCTCATCAACATCCAGTTATGCAACGCAGCGGCAGCCGGCCGTGTTATCCCGGCATGAGTAAATTGTTCTTCAAAG
>JACRUB010000087.1 GCA_014305015.1 Vulcanimicrobiota bacterium
TGCACGATCTGCTCTCCGAAGATGCAGAATTTGCAAGCGCCGCGCAACGTGCCGGTACGACAATCTGGGATGTGCGGGTTCCACCGGAAGTCCCGCTTTTCTCCGGCGCCGTGTACGACGTGAAAGCGCCGGTTCTACTTACGGTCGGCAGCGATTGCGCGGTGGGCAAGATGACGGTTTCGCTGGAGCTCGTGCGCGCGGCCCGCGAACGCAAGTGTAACGCAGTCTTCGTTCCAACGGGGCAGACCGGCATCATGATCGCCGGATGGGGAACGTCCATCGATCGCGTAATTAGTGACTTCGCGCCCGGCGCAACAGAGCAACTCGTCTTGCAAAGCGGGGGCGCCGACTTGATTGTCGTCGAGGGTCAAGGCAGCATCTACCATCCGGCCTATGCGCCGGTCACGCTTGCGCTCATGTACGGGGCGGCTCCGGATGCACTCGTCCTTGTCGTCGATCCAACGCGTCCGACTATCGGCAATTTTCGCACGCCGACATTAGGCTATCGGGAACTCATTGCGGCCTACGAGAACATCATCGCGATGGTCAAACCCGCACCGGTGGTTGGAATAGCACTCAATACGCGCGAGCTTTCAGAGACCGCCGCGCGTGCAGAAATTGCGCGCGCCCGAAAAGAAACCGCCCTTCCCGTCGCGGACCTCGTGCGCGAAGGTCCATTCGACTTCTATGACGCCATTGCGCCGCAAATCAGCAAACGCCAGCCGCTATCAGCAGAGGTTCTTGTATGAGCATCCGTCGATTCGTCCCGATCCTCCTTATTGCAGTTCTTGTTACGGGGTGTGTAAAAACCGCAACGCAGGATACCACGAGCGGCGGAAAACATCCGTGGACCATTCCCGGGACCTTGCGCCTGGCGACCAATCAAGAGCCCGATAATCTCAATCCGATGTTTGGGCATAGCGCCGAAACCGACGAGCAAGATCAACTGATTTTTGCGCCGCTCATGCGCTACGATGACAAGGGCAACTTCTATCCGGAACTCGCGACCGAAGTGCCTTCCTACGAAAACGGGGGGATCAGCAAAGACGGCAAGACGATCACCGTCCACATGCGTAAGGGCGTAAAATGGGCTGACGGCGCGCCGCTCGACGCGCGGGATTGGCTCTTCACCTACCATGCCGTCATAAATAATGCAAACAACACGAAGTCGCGCTTCGGATGGGACAACATAGCGTCGGTCAATCTGCCGGACAACTATACCATCGTCATCTCGCTCAAAACACCGAATGCCGACTTCTTAGGCAACCTGGCGAGCGGTGGTGCGGCGTATCCTCCGTTGCCGGAACACATTCTTGGGAAGCTACCCGACATCAATCGCGCACCGTTCAACGCGTCACCGCTCTCAAGCGGTCCGTGGGTTCTTCAGAAATGGAACCACGGAAGCTCGCTTGAGTATATTCCCAATCAAAATTACTGGCGCGGACCGCCGAAACTCAAACACCTCACGGTGAAGATTCTGCCGAATGCCGACACGGAACTGGCGCAGCTGCAAACACACGAGATCGACGTCTTTCCAGCGGTCAATGAAGACCAGGTGGACCGCGTGAGAGCCATCCCCGGCGTGGAGATGCATCAACTCTTGATCGCCAATTGGCGCCACATGGCGATGAATACCAAGAAGCCGCTTTTACACGACGTGCGCGTGCGTCTCGCAATTGCCGAGGGGGTGGACTGGGACCGCATCCTACGCACGATTTACCACGGCATTAACGTGCGCGCAACTTCCGATATTTATCCGAAGTCGTGGGCGGCCCCAAATATTCCGCTTTACAAGTTCGATCCGCAAGATGCGCAGCGTCTGCTCAAGGAAGCGGGATTTGCGCCCGGCCCCGACGGTATTCTCCAAAAGGACGGTAAGCGGATGACCTTAACGCTTTCCGCCACCACCGCGGCGCACGCAAACCAGCAAACCGAAGAACAGATGCAGCAGGACCTCAAAGCCATCGGCATCGAGATCGAGATCAAAAACTATGTGAGTAGTACCATGTTCGCGCAGAGCGGCCCACTGTATACGGGTACCTACGATCTCGAATGGTCGATCGATACGAATGGCGCCGATCCGGACAACGAAGGCAGTTGGAGCGGAAAATTTATCTCTCCGCACGGCGGCAATACGACTTGGCTAGACGATCCCATCATCAACAAGCTTTCCCACGATGCAGTGCTCACCTATGACCGCGCCAAGCGCAAAGCCATCTACCAAAAAGAGGAAGAACGCATTCACGAACTGGTTCCGGCGGTCTTCGTGTACTGGCAGAACCAATACAACGCGTGGAACACGGACGTGAAGAATTATCGCCCGGCGCCCTTTATTGCCTACGATTGGAACTCGTGGATGTGGGAGATTTAATCTGCCGGTTTCGATAAAGAACGACCCGGCGGGTGGCAAGCTCTTCTGCGAGCCGACGCGTGAAGCAGTTCTCAGCTGGAATACGCTCGCGCCCGAAGGCGAACTCTTCGTGCGGATCTTGCGCGCGCATCAACCGGATAGCGAATGGTTGCCGCATGCGAAATGGTCGCGCACGGGGCGTCACTCTTTTAGCGCGAAGGACCACGACGTCGTCATCGAGACCGACGTTGTCACGAGCTCGCAACCGTTTGACGGCATCGAAGTCGCGGCGCAAGATGTCGATTTTAGGCTCCTTGCGCTCGCGACTCCCGTGCACAACACACCGTCGGCCGCGTACGCAAAACCCGGGATCAAATTGGACGTGCCCCCTCGCACGCAATACGTCGAGCAAGAACGCGGGTGGTGCAGCCCCGCCGCGCTCTCGATGCTCAACGCCTTCCACGGACACGACTTCGACGTCGCAGCTACGGCGCGTGGCGTCTTCGACTTTGCGTACAACGGAACCGGGAATTGGGCATTCAACATCGCCTTTAGCGGGTCGCTCGGGCTGTGCGCGGTGGTCGCCTATTTACGCAATCTCGATCACGCCGCAAGTTTTCTCGCGCGCGGAATTCCACTCGCGCTGAGCTACAGCTGGAGCGGCGATGAGCTACCGGGTGCGCCGCTCGAACACTCCGACGGCCATCTTGTCGCGCTTTGTGGTTTCACCGATTCCGGAGACTGCGTCATCAACGACCCGGCCGCGCCCGGGGTTGCGGTCGTCTATCCGCGGGCTGCGATTGAGAAAATCTGGCTGCGCAATAAAGGCATCGCGTACGTCGTGGCGCCTGCCGTTAGCCGCGACCTAGAAGCGCTCATCAACGCGTGAGGCAGTCGCCGCCGGCGCAACCGCAGCAGCGCGTTGCATCGCTGGACGAGGTGCCCGGCGCGCCGCTGCACATCGCGCTTGTCGAGCCACAGATTCCGCCGAACACCGGAAACGTTGCCCGGCTGTGCGCGGCAACAGGCATAGCGTTGCATCTGGTCGAGCCGCTCGGCTTTCGCATCGACGATCGCGAACTTAAACGCGCCGGGCTCGACTATTGGAGCAATGTGCACGTTATAGTGCATCCGTCGTTTGCGGCATTCATCGAGAAGACCGCGGGCATTCGCCGCTGGTTTCTCTCGACACATGCCCACAAGCCCTACACACAGGCGGACTTTGCGCCCGGCGACATGCTCGTCTTCGGAAAAGAGACGGCCGGATTGCCCAAAACTCTTCTGAGCGAATACGAAGCAAACTGCTTGCGAATTCCCATGCGAGAGGGTTCTGTTCGCAGTTTGAATCTTTCGACATCCGTGGGAATCCTCGCATACGCCGCCTTGGCGCAGTGCGGCTTTCCGGGTTTGCAATGAGCATCGCTTCAATCAATAAGCGAGTCGTCACATGTGCGCGCTGCCCGGAACTGCGTACCTATTGCGCACAGATCGCGGCCGAAAAAAAGAAAGCCTACCTCGACTGGACGTATTGGGGGAAGCCGGTCCCGTCGTTCGGCGACGACTCTGCGCAAGTCATGATTGTCGGGCTTGCGCCCGGCGCGCATGGTTCAAACCGGACGGGGCGTATGTTCACGGGCGATGCGTCCGGAGATTTTCTTTATCCCGCACTGTATCGCGCGGGTTTCGCGAGCCAGCCCACCGCCGTGGGACGTGAAGACGGCATGCAAGTGCGCAACCTGCTGATCACGGCTGCGGCGCACTGTGCGCCGCCGGATAACAAGCCGACGCCGCAAGAACTGCGAAACTGCTTTCCCTATTTGGTCGAAGAGTTCGATACGCTCAAAGATCTGCGCGTCATTATTGCGTTCGGCTCGATCGCGTTCAAGGCAACGCTGGACCTCCTCGCGGAGCGGGAATTTGAACTGGAACCGCAGCGGCCGAAATTTGGCCACGGGGTAGAAGCGACGGCGAGCCGAGGTACACGCAGACTCGCCGTCATCTCCTCCTATCATCCGAGCCGCCAAAACACGAACACCGGCAAGTTAACTGTAGCGATGTTCGATGCCATCTTCAAGCGAGTAAGCGCGTTGCTCTAGCGAGGACGCGGTGTTGATTGCGCCTGACGACGGACTTGCATGGTCTGGCGCATCTTGACGGTCATCGCAGAACCCTGCGGGAATTGGATGTCTGCTTTGTAGTTGGCTCCCAGTAGAAAGCCGCCCGCCGCGCCGGCGACGCCGCCGTTCTTACCGTGGAAAATCGTTTTGATGAGTGCGTTACCGGTTAGCATTCCGATGAGCGTTGAGGTGACGACGCGTGCACCACTCTTCATCTTTGTCCTCGGTTGCGAGGCGGTAACGTAGGCATCCATCAGGCCCGAGGATCCGTCCGCAAGCTGGATCGTATCGAATTTGATGTCGATCTCCGGCTTGGTTCCTTGGCCCGCGTGTTGAACGCGCGTGAGTTCGCCTGTAACCATAGCACCCGCGAGTGCATCATTGGAGAAAGGATAGGGCGGTTGCACGTGCGCGGTAAACCGGTCGCCCACATTTGCAGAGTGCGAATCGAGCGTTTGGTCGATTGTTACGTTGAGTTCGGTTCCGACCGGCAACGACAGGGTGGTTGCCGCCATCGCGCACACGGGCGCAAAGACGCCCAGCAGGGCAGCCAAAAGAACGCTTGTAGTCTTGATTTTCATCGATGTCCTCCGTTATGAAGTACAACGAACGGAGCATCGCAGCGGGTTCCCCTTAACGAATTTCGTTAAGGACTCCCTTAACGAATTTCGTTGAGGACTCCCTTAACGAATTTCGTTGAGGACTCCCTTAATGGAAGTACGTAATGCGCCCGCACGAATCGACGGCCTTCTCAGGTATCGAAAACGTGCTTGACTTTTTCTTATAGCTAATGATCTGCAGCGGCGGAGAATTCACGAATTCGAGTCCGTACCGCTTCTGCATCGTGAGCAACGCAGCGTGATCGGCTTCCGCGTTTTGCGAACTGTGCACGAGCGAGTACATTTGCACCGCACCGTTATTCGCAAAGTACACACGATAAATTACGCGCGCATGTCCCATACCAGGATAGGCATCCACGATCGTGTAGTTAAGCACTTGGCACGAACGGCTCGCTGGCTTTGCGGTCGCGAAGGCCTGCATCGACAGGGCGAACGCGCCAAGGACGAGCACTGCGACTACTCTGGCCACGGCAACACCATACATGTGGAGTTCGCGTGGGCGTAGAGCTTTCCGCCGGCGTCCTCGACCCGGCCGAACGAGGTCACGACGCGCTTGCCGCCGTGAATCACGTCGCCAATGCAGCGCAATTCGCCCACCTCAAGCGAGAGCGGGCGCACGAAGTTCACGTGCAGATCGAGCGTTGTAAACATCATTCCCTTCGGCAAGAGCGACATCGTTGCGCACCCGAGCGCCGAATCTAAAAGCGTGCTGGCAAAGCCTCCATGGACCTGCCCCATCGGGTTGTAGTGAAATTCGAACGGGCGGCCCCTAAAGACTACATGCCCGGGTTCCACCGCATCAAAACGCATATCCATGAGTGAGGCAATCGGGGGCCCCGGCAAGACCCCGTCCTTCATGGCCCGCAAGTACTCGATCCCGGTCATCGTTCTCGCCGCGCGTAGGCCGCGCGCGGAATCTTCCCACGTGACCGTCTGCGAACGCATCTCGCTCACTGTGCGCCGCCCGTTTCGAAATCCGCCGGTATGAAAGTGGTGTCGGGGTTCCACGCTACTTCCCAAAGGTGCGCGTCAGGATCCTGAAAATATCCGGCGTATCCACCATAAAACGTGTCACTGGCCGGTTTGGTAATTTTTGCTCCCGCTCTCGCGGCCTGGGCCAGAACCGCGTCGACCTCGGCCTTGCTCCCGACGTTGTGCGCGAT
>JACRUB010000099.1 GCA_014305015.1 Vulcanimicrobiota bacterium
TGAAGATTCTCTCGGGGGCGCAACCCGCAGATTCAGGTCAGATTCTCATCGACGGTCAAGAAGTGCGCATCGATAGCCCGCACCAGGCCGAGCAGCTCGGCGTCGGCATGATCTATCAAGAGTTCACCCTGGTCCCGTCGCTCAACGCGATCGACAACATCACCCTTGGCGACGAACCGGTCTCGGGAGTCTTTCTGGATAGTAAGAAGGCTGCGGATATTGCATCGACCGGCCTTGCGGAACTCGGTATAACCATTCCGGTAACGGTTGAAGTCTCCACGCTCTCTGTCGCGCAGCAGCAGATGATCGAAATCGCCAAGGTGATCACGAAAAAGGCGCGCATCGTCGTGATGGACGAGCCGTCTGCGGCGCTGACGGATCGCGAGATCGATAAGCTCTTCGCGATTATCGGCAAGCTTAAAAGCAGCGGCGTCGGCATCATCTATATCTCGCACCGCCTCGAAGAATTGCCGAGAATCGCCGACCGCATTACCGTCTTGCGAGACGGCAAAGCCATCGAAACGCGCAAGCTTGCTGATTTTCCACAAGACGAAATGATTCGCGCCATGGTCGGGCGCACGCTCGAATCGCATTTCCCCGATTTGCCCGCGGTGGCTGCGAATGCGCCCATTGCGTTGCGCGTCAAAGACCTTCAGCACCCGCCCATGGTTCAAAATGTGAGCTTCGAAGTGCGCCAGGGCGAAGTCGTCGGGCTGGCGGGCCTGGTGGGCGCCGGGCGCACAGAGATTGTTCGTGCCATTGCCGGCGCAGATTTACCGAACTCCGGATCGGTCGAAATTGCGGGCGCACCCGTACGCATCCATTCGCCGATCGATTCCATTCGAGCCGGGCTTGCGTTCATTACCGAAGACCGCAAAGCGCAGGGCCTCGTGCTCGGAATGACCGTACGCGAGAATACGACACTGGCGCATCTGGATGACTTCCTCAACCGCGAACATCTGATCGATCGCAAGCGCGAAACGGACACGACCGCAAAGTATATTGCCGAGCTACGCATCCGCACGCCGAGCGGCGAACAGCTGGTACGCAACCTTTCCGGCGGTAATCAGCAAAAGGTTGTTTTGGCAAAGTGGCTAGTCGGGCAAGTAAAAGTCTTTCTCTTTGATGAACCGACGCGAGGCATCGACATCGGTTCAAAATCCGAAATCTACGGTTTGATGGTGGAACTCTTAAAGAACGGAGCGGGAATCGTAATGGTCTCAAGCGAGCTGCCGGAAGTGCTCGGGATGTCCCACCGCATACTGGTCATTCGTGACGGCCGCATCGTCTCGGAGTTTGGTCGCGCCGATGCAACCCCGGATAAGATCATCGCGCTCGCAACGGGAGCGGCCGCCTAATGGCCGATCCTGTCGTCAAGGATATCATCGCCGAGCAAACGGAACGCCAGCACAAAAAGCAGCAGCGCGACTATTGGATCCGCATCGGCGCGGCACTGATCGGCTTCATCGTCGTCATCACGGTCGTCAACATTCAGTCCGGTGGGAGTTTCCTCGAAGCGCACAATCTACTGCGCGTCTTGCGCCAGATTACGACCCAAGCCATCCTCGCCTTCGGACAAACGTTCGTCATCATCACCTCCGGCATCGATCTCTCGGTCGGCTCACTCGTGTCGCTCACGGGCGTCGTCATGGCGCTCATCGCTAATAGTTTGCACATCGGAGGCTTCCCGCTCATCGCGGTAACGCTGCTCTGTGGTCTCGCGGTCGGAGCGCTTGCCGGCTACATCAACTCTGTTCCCGTCGTTCGGCTCAATCTTCCGCCGTTTATCACGACACTTGCAATGATGTTGATGGCCCTCGGACTTTCCTACAAACTCTCCCATGGGAGGCCGGTAGGCTTGCAGTCGACCGACTTTCAGAACATCGGAATCGGAACGTTTCTCGGGCCGCTCTTTGAAAAAACGAGCATTCCCGGCGTGCCGATTGTTGTTATCTGGATGATCGTCATTGCGGTTTTTGCGTCGATCTTGCTCATGAAGACGCGCTTCGGCCGCTATGTGTTTGCTCTCGGCGGAAACGAAGAGGCCGCGCGTCTGGCGGGTATCAACGTTGCGCGCGTCAAGACGCTGGTGTATGTGATCAGCGGCATGTGCGCGGCGATCGCGGGTTTTTTGCTCATGGCACTCTTCTCATCGGGCTCTCCGCAGACTGGAACCGGGGACGAACTCCTCGAGTCAATCGCGGCCGTCGTTGTCGGCGGAACGAGTCTCATGGGCGGACGGGGCAGCATCATCGGCACGTTCTTCGGCGCACTCCTCATCGGCGTGCTTTACAACGTGATGAACTTGATCAACGTCGAGTCCTACACGCAGAAGATTGTGTTAGGCGCGGTCATCCTGCTCGCCGTGATTTTGGATGAACTGCGCAAGCGGTATCTGCAGAAGGCCTAACTTCAAAATAGCTCCAAAATTTTGGTTCAGCACGGCTGTTGTTGGGCACGCAGATAAGGCATGAATAAAACGCTCACCCGGATCAGCCAGATTCAGCTCGTAATGGTTCCCTCGACCGATCAAGAGTGCTCGCTAGCCTTTTATGAAAGCCTCGGGTTCGAGCGCCGCAACGACATCCCGTGGGGCGATGGACATCGGTGGGTGGAAGTTTATCCGCCGGAAGTCACGACCGGCATCGCCCTCATTCCGCCGCGCTCAAAGCACGATGCAGGGGTTTCCACGGGCATCATTCTGCATACGGGTGACATTGAGGCAACGCACGCGGAGATGAAGGCGCGTGGGATCGACGTTGACGCGGAAGTCGCGCGCAAAGGCGCGCCAACGAAAATTCGACTCGGCGCCGTCAAGATGGCCGAGCCTATACCCCCAATGTTTTGGTTTCGCGATCCCGACGGCAACAAGTTGCTGCTTATCGAAGTGCGCTAGCCTACGCCGCGCGGGCTTGCGTACTTTGGGTCTCCCGAGGAACGACGCCTGCAAGCTTTCCGTAGAGCGAGATCGTCTCGCGGCGGTGCCCGGTAATTCGCTCAACCTCGCGGATGCTGTGTCCGTCCTCGAGTAAATCCAGGATGCGCTCCTGTTGCTCAACCGTTAGCGTATTCATATTCTGGTATCTGCCACGCGTGGCGCGCGATCCTTGTTCGTGTGGCCGCTTTTGATCTGAAGGCTCTCCCATTTTGCAGAGGCCGGTGGTATAACAGCACTATGAGCCATCTTGTTCCCACCGTTGTTGAAAGTTCGCCGCGCGGCGAGCGCGCCTACGATATATACTCCCGGTTATTAAAGGATCGTATCGTATTTGTAGGGGGCGCGATTGATGACCACATGGCGAATATTGTCATCGCCCAATTCTTGTTCTTGGAAAAAGAAGATCCCGATAAAGATATCGACTTGTACATCAACAGCCCCGGCGGAAGCGTTAGTGCGGGCCTGGCAATGTTCGATGCTATGCAAACCATTAAACCGGACGTCGCAACTATCTGCGCCGGCTTCGCTGCCTCGGCCGCTTCCGTATTGCTCATGGGAGGAGCCGCCGGAAAGCGTATGGCGCTGCCGCGTAGCAAGGTTCTCATTCACCAGCCGTGGATTGGTCAGGTGGGGGGTCAAGCGACGGACATTGAGATTCATGCCCGGGAGTTAATTGCAACGCGTCGCGTGCTCGCGGAACTGTATGCGGAAAGAACGGGAAATCCCATCGACAAAATTCTTGCCGATTTAGAGCGAGATTTTCACATGACCGCGCAGGAGGCGCTCGAGTACGGGATCATCGACCGTGTCGTAACGACGGAATCGCGGGCGTCACTGGGTTCCTAGACGCTTGCGAGTTAGCGGTCGAGTTTCTTGCTTCGGTGCCCGACAAGGGCGGCAGCAAGTTCCCAAAGCCGCCGGCTTGCCTTCGTTCCTGATTCGCGGCGCGCGGGAAGGGCGACCCGGATGTGATTGCCTTGACCGGTGTGCTCGATTTGGAGCGCGTCGGCAAAACGGCGTAACATCATGTCGGCCGGCTGATCCATCGGATTGATGACCTGCGAGAGATCGAGTTCCGGTCCTTGATCGTAGACATCGAGGATTGCGTTGTCGTTCTGCCACTCAACTTCGACTGCAATCGCGCCCGCATGGCGGTACCATTCGGCAGCGAGAATTTCGCCCGTGGTTAACTCAACCATGAAGGCGTCGGCGTTTCCGCGAGATTCATTGGTGATATGTGCGGCAATCTCTCGCCGGGTGGTAATGATCGACTGCGCATCGGCGCTGTCGATAACCCATCGCATGCTTGCTTCATTCCCGGCTGCCGTCTGCCTAAACAGCCGGAGCATTAGGTTTACATTAGAAGCAAAAGAAGCCCACCATTGCGGTGGCCTCTCTACAAGCAAAGGGGGCCGCGGTGTTAGAAGTCGCCGTCACCGAGGCCAACGTTGGTTTTGAGATCCGACCACGACTCATCGGAAACGACCTTATCCCCGGCGTACCGGATTTGCCGCACCGGCAGGTGGGTCGATTTGTTGAAAAACATTTCCATGTTGGTCACGCCGGCTTCCGTTCCCGAGGTGGCGACGCTCGCGGGTTTGAGTTCCACGACCTCGGTGTTATCCGGTCCCGTGTGTTGCGAGAGCGCTCCCTTGATTTCTTTGTATTGCGCGACTTGATTCATTATGAGGCCTTGCGGAATCGTGTAACCGCGCAGCGAGACCGCGCGCCGGTCATGCAGATCGACAGTCAAATGAATGTGGGAGAGAAAGCCGCCTTGATGACCGCTGACCTTGTCGCCACCGCTCCAGACGCCGCCGCTCCCGCGTCCGTCGCCGTCGGCAATAAGTGTTTTGGCCCGGTTGGGTTTTTTGTACCAGAATTGGTAGACGCGATTTTGAGAATCGCCGCCCAGTACTTCATGCGCCCGCACCGTGACGGTGTAGTCGTTGACGCGTGACCAGGCTTCATCAAAGGCTTTGAGGGCCGGTGTGGTTGCGGCGAATGCATTCTGTCCTACGAGCAGCGCGCATACAAAAAATGCCGAGAGATAAATCGAAAAAGAACGCGTTCTGAGCAGCATAAAACCTCCATGCCGTTTCTTTAGGCGAGGAGGATACGTTCGTTTAGGGTCCTGGAGTTCCGCCCGGGGCGGCAACAGGCTCATCGACCAGCAACGTGCCATGCTTGCCCTCCACACCGATGAGCACATCGCATTTTGCATTGGCCGCAATTGATTCAATGGTGCGGCTGAGCGGCGCGCCGGTGTAGCGGCCTTCGCGATACGAGCCCATGATAATGAGTTGCGCCTTCTCGCGCTTGGCAAGTTCGAGTACCGCCTGGCCGGTTTGCCGATGGTGAATAATCTCGGTGCGCACTTCGCAGTTTTGGTTTTTGGCAATCACTTCGGCCGCTGCAAGAATATCGAGAGCTGCGCGGTCCTCCTCTTCCATCTCGGCGTTGGTCGGCAGCGTAAACGGTACTTCGATAATGTACGCAGCCAAAAGTTGACCACGCTGCCCACGCGCAAGCCGCGACGCGAGCACCATCATATGTTCGGAGCGAATGTCCGAGGAGAAAACAACGATCGAGGTCCCGAGTTGCTCTTTATGTTGCCGCTCGGCTTGTTTTGCAGCGAGATCTGCTTTGGTCTTAGGGGGATGCAGCATCCACCACAGCGTCGAGAACAGAGCGAGGAGAATCACGACGGCCGCCGCGATGCCGATGTACGAAATTTGCAGGTCGGCGACCTGGATCACTTGGGCAGCTTCACGTAAAACGAACGCATCCGGTAGGCGCCGAGTGCAATGAGTGCGAGGCCCAAAACATATCCGGAGAGCGCTTCGAACCGAAGGCCGATGCCGCGCGCCATCTGGAAGAGAATCAGAACGCCCAAAACAATGAAGAGTCCGCTGTTGATGAATTTAAAGCGTCCGTACCCGGGGCTCTCGATCATGCGTTTCATGGCATTCCCGTCATTCCGCGGCTTTTTAGTTTTGCCATGAGTTCGTCCATGAGTTCGAGTTCGCCCGCGTTGCGCAGTATCTCCAGCTGATCGGCAGACCAATTCCGTTGCTGCGATCCGAAAACCGGCAGCCCTTTGCGCCAACGGTAAACGAGGTAGATGATCACGCCAAGTGCCAGCCACGACGGACCCGCAATCCGCCCAATATGATGCGTGTAGAGTACGAAGATGAGAATCGCGAAG
>JACRUB010000086.1:0-4380 GCA_014305015.1 Vulcanimicrobiota bacterium
GCGCGCTCAAGACCTCGGGATGGGCGTTGCGCAAATTCGGACGGGTCTTGCTCTCGGCACCGACGGCGGCGCTTTCCAAAAGATCCTTGCGCCGTTCAGGATGGGCGCGGGCGGAAGGCTCGCGGGCGGAAAACAATGGCACTCGTGGATTCACATCGACGATGTCGCGGGCATTTATCTGATGGCAATTGACGGGGTCGACGGCGCACTGAACGCGACCGCGCCTAATCCTGTGCGGAACAGCGACTTTACCAAGGCCCTCGGCAAAGCCGTGCACCGCCCGACGTTCTTCCCGGTTCCCGGCGCGGCAATCGCGGCAATTTTGGGCGAGGGCGCGTACGTCTTGACGGAAGGCCAGCGTGTCTTGCCGGAACGAACGATGATGGCGGGATACCACTTCAAGTACACCGAGATTGAGGAAGCATTAGCAAATTTAGTTTGAACATGGAGCGCCATCCATTGCAAACCGAACGTTTGCGACTGGAGCCGACGCGTGCATATCATGCGCCGCTCGTCTACGATCAGATCACGGATGAGCGGTTGTGGACGTTCTTTCCGGCTCTGCGCCCGAAATCGATCGAGGAACTGCGCGCGCTCTACCGGCGCTGGGAGCGCGGCAACCCGTATGCAAACCGCGATGAAGAGTGGGAAAATTGGATCTGTTTTTTGCGCGATACGGAGACGCCGGTCGGTGGAATGCAGGCGACCATTTTACCGGGAAGCCTTGCCTACATTGCCTACGTGATGTATGCCGCGAACCAGCGTCAGGGGTTCGCACGCGAAGGTGCCCGGGCGGTCATCGAGCACCTGCGCGAAGCGCATGGCATTACGCGAATTCTCGCCGAAATGAACACGCAGAACGAAGCCTCGATCAAGGTCGTGCAGTCGCTCGGATTCGAACGGGTTGAAGAGCACGTCGAGGTTGAGCGCGGGCACGGCGTCGAGGCAGATGAGTACGTCTATGAACTCAAGTTCTAGGTTCTGAACTCCATATGCTGATGTAGCCCGCTTCGGCTCGCTCGGCTGGAACTCTCCGTTTTTAGCGGTTGCGTTTGTTCACGGTTGCGTAGCCGATGCTCTTCGCTTCCGGCGCTGGTTTCCCGCGGTCTTCCTCGCTCTCGGCGATGTGCTTCGCCTGACGTTTTTCTTTAGCGGTGTAACGCTCCACACCGTGGGCTGCCCCCTGTTTGGTGACCGTCGCGTAGGCAATGCGTTTTGCAACGTCGGGCGACTTGCCACGCGCTTCTTCGCTCTCTTCAATATGTTCGATTTGACGTTCTTCTTTTGCGGTATAGCGCCAGGCATAGTGTGTCTCTCCAAGGTAAAAGATTCCCCATCACGAGCCAAACTAATCAGGGTTTTTAGGGAACGTTCAGAAAAGCGATGATTTCATAGATGTAACGATCCCACTTCATTGAGGAACTGTCGATGATGAGGTCTCGGCATGCGCTGCGTTCGATCGCTTCACGCCGCAGTTGCTGTACGCGCCGCATCGTGCTGAGTGCCGACTCTTCGGAGCCGTAGAGATCGATGAATCCGCCTGCCCAGTTGGCTTCACCGCGGTCGACACGATAGAGGCTGCGCGTCTTAAGGTCAGTCACGGGCAACTCCAGCAGCACGGTTCGCGTACCGCGTGCTGCTAGTCGTTCATCGATGTTCGCATAGAGCTCCCATTTCGGCAGCAGCGCATAGTAAGAAAAATGCGCGCGCTCCATCATGAAGTTTGCGCCCCGGCGCTCGATGGTTTCGACCGATTGATTGAGTAAACGCAGTTTGAATTCGTCGGAGGAACTCGGATTCTCGATGAGCTCGCCCATGAACTCTCCGAACGTTTCCTTCTCGCGATAAAGATCGTAAGCCGGCCAGTATTCAGTAAACTCTGTTGAAGCTCGCAAAGCTCGTAGCAGGGTGGTCTTGCCGGCACCGGTTATGCCCTCAAGAATAAGTCCGCTAGCGGGCAACCACTTCGATAACCGCAAACTCCAGCGCTTCAAGATACTTCTCGGCATCCATCGCGGCGCGGCATCCGAGGCCTGCGGCGGTGATCGCCTGTTTGTAACGGATGTCGTAAACGTCGCCCGCTACGAACACGCCTTCGACATTTGTGGAAACCCCGTCGGGCGACGTTATGTAGCCATTTGTATCGAGATCGAGCTGTCCTTTGAAGAAGCCTGTATTTGGATCGTGTCCGATCGCAATGAACATCGCATCCGCTTCAAAAGTGTAGTCGCTCCCGTCGTTGACGTTCTGCAATTCAAGCCCGGACATCGTCTCGTCACCGAGGACACGTTCGACCTTGGTGTTCCAGATAAATTCTATTTTCTCGTGGGCCAGCGCGCGATCGGCCATGATCTTGCTCGCACGCAGGCTATCGCGGCGATGAATGACGGTCACTTTGCTGCCGAAGCGCGTGAGGAAGAGCGCCTCCTCCATTGCGGAGTCGCCGCCGCCGATCACGACGATGTGTTTATTTTTGAAAAATGCACCGTCGCACGTTGCACAAGTGGAGACACCGCGGCCACGCAACTTTTCCTCGCCTGGAATGTTGAGCCAACGCGCGCTTGCACCGGTGGCGACGATCACGCTCTTGGCATGAAACTCGTCGTCCGATGTCCGTACGATAAGCGGTTTGCTTGAGAAGTCGACTTCCGTGACATCAACGTTTTCGATGCGTGCGCCGAAGCGTTCGGCTTGCTCGCGAAACGCGATCATCAAATCGGGCCCCATGATGCCCTGCGGAAAACCGGGATAGTTTTCAACTTCGGTCGTAAGCATAAGTTGGCCACCGTACATGCCGCCGGCAAAGACGAGGGGCGAGAGATTCGCCCGCGCGGCGTAGATGGCGGCGGTGAGCCCGGCCGGCCCCGATCCAATGATGATAACGCGTTCCATAGTCAAGCCTTTCGACCGCCGTCTTGCGTCCTCCGGTTGCGGCTAGCCGCGTTATGCAACCAGGGCCTGCATCCCGGCAGCGCTCCCTGCCGGCCGGCCGCGGTTTGGGCCCCAAGCATCTTCACGTTGATAATTTCGCCCTGAAGCACAACGAGACGTGGTCGGTTGGATAAAAGCGCAAATGCGAAAGGATGATTAACGTTCATTTCGATTGGCCGCACCAAGCTCTGAATCGTCTGAATCGTCGATGCTCCCGAAAGCACTGTTGCTTTCACGCCACGCTCGTCGGCATGCAACGAAATGTCTTGAAAAACGTCGCTAAGGGCACTGGGGCGACCAAAAATCGGCCAAAAGTCTTGTGTCGACGAAAATGGCGCGTTTAAACCAATTGGCTCCAGCGATTTCACCAAATCTGTATGTTCTGCAATGTCCAACCTTGGAAACGAAAGGTCAACTTGGACGTTTTTAAACCTGTTTTGTTGCTCCAACTGCTGCAGCAACGCCGCGGAGTTTGGATGACCCTTTGGATCGCGCGGTAGGCTGACAAACATGGAGAAGCCGTCCTTTAGTGGAACCTCAATATATTGATAGCGTCCGGAATCAAAGTAGTTGAAGCGTGCGCTTTGGCGCATCATTGATACGGGCACACTTCGCGTGAACGATTTGAACGTGAGCTTGCGGGTATCAGAGCGATCAAATGCGTTGTCCCAGACACCGCTCATCCGCAACACGCTAAGCGCGAGGAAAATCGTTTGCTTGGAAAGCCTGAAGGTCGGTGCATCTCCCTTTGTGGCTCGACGGACCCAACTAGCTACGCGACTCGTGCCGAAGTCGCTACGAAAGTCGACAAGCTGAACCGGCGCGGCAAAGTCTCGCATCGCAGCGTTTGCGAATGCCGCACTGGGATGGAACCCCTCTTGAAGCCATATCGAGTTTGCAATCCCAGCTTCGGGACGAAGACCCCAGTTTTTTTCAAGGCTGCTGTACGCCCTGATTATGTCGCCCGATGACGTATTTGCTTCAAATCCGAGGACTAGTCGCAACTGTTCTGCAGTCTGCCCGCTGCTGCCGGCTAATAGCAGCGACAGCAACATTCCAACCCTAGAGGCGAGACAACGATATTCTTTTCTTTTCTAGGTGAGAAATGAGAGGCCAGAGCGCGCGCCATTTTCGCGTTGGCGACCTCGAGCGGTGTCAGGGATACGGCCTGACGGCCTAGTCCGCCGGCAAACACGGGGGTCGTTGCTAGTGAATTGAGCAACAGCGTAAAAATTAGGGCGTACTTGAAGATGATAACGATCAGGTCACCTCGACTAAGGTATCGCACACCCAGGCGAGCTAAGTGCGGGTGCCGAGGCAGCACCCCGGAAATGCGCCGGTCAATACTTTTCGACGCGAAAATTGCATATGCGGCGGTTTGCCCAGGCCGTTAGGCGAACCTGCGCTGAATGACGCGTTTACCACTTGAGGACGAGTTTGCGGATGTCC
>JACRUB010000086.1:4480-30619 GCA_014305015.1 Vulcanimicrobiota bacterium
GCGAACCTGCGCTGAATGACGCGTTTACCACTTGAGGACGAGTTTGCGGATGTCCTAAAAAAAGCGCAGCGGGGAACTGGCGTATCTATTGACGCGCTTGCACGCGCTACCGGCCTGGATGCTTCCGAAATCAACGACTGGGCGAACGGCAGGGGCCATCCTGGGGACGACGAGGCGCGCGCGATGGCGGTCCCGCTCCGCCTCGACCCCAGCAAGTTCGCAGATGCTGCCGCGACCCGCTGGCATCCCGATGGAATCGAGTTGCCTGATGTACGCCATCATCCGCAATCGCCGCATCCGAGCAACGGCTACGTCTTCTTCTTGACCGGCACGATGCGTGCCGCGCTTGTCGATCCCGCCGGAATTCCGGCCAACCTGCTTCGCGTCTTACGCGAAGGCGCGTACCATTTAGAATACATTCTGATCACGCACAAACACGCGGACCACTGCGACGCAACGGGCGCTATTGCAAAAGCCTTTCCCGATGCAAAGATCGTCATGCATCAAGCGGACGTTGCTGCCATCGGTTCGCTCGCGGAGAAAGCTTTGCGGGTCAAAGATGGCGAGGAACTTCCATTCGGTGGGGATGCCCAAGTTCGCATGTTGCACACGCCCGGGCATACGGACGGCTCATCGTCTTACCTGTTCCACTCAACGGTCTTTACCGGCGATACGCTCTTTGCCGGCAGTGTCGGCGGCGCATACGGCGATGCTTCGACATATGAAGATATCTTGAACAGCGTGAAAACCAAGCTCTTCACTCTCCCAGACGACACGGTGCTCATGCCGGGACACGGGCCACCCTCCCGCATCGGCTGGGAAAAGGAGCACAATCCATTCTTCTAGCGCGAGGCGACGACCGTGCCGGTGACTGCGTTGCCGGCGCCGCTGGTTGCGCGCACTTGCACTTTCGTATGTGCGGCGGCGTGCGGATCGTTCGGAATCAATTGGAATTCGAAAATCTTTACGCCCGATGCCGGGATACTAACGGTGCGTTGCATCGGCGAGCAGATCTTATCCGAGCAGAACGATGCGATCCAGCCTTTTGAGAGGCCGGTTGCTGCGAGCTGCACGGTCGAGCCCGGACGAGACGCAACGACGAGACGGTATTTCACCGTGCTCGAAAGACTGCCGGGTAGATCGGCGCCGGTCCACGGTGCAAGCGAGACTGTGGTCTTTCCGTTCATGTTCAGGCCGAGTGCAACGTCCGCTTCTTGCGCTTCTTCCGTATATTTGGTATAGTCCACGCCCTTGCGTGGCAGCTGCTGCCCGTATTTCATCGTGTTACTAAAAGCAATATGCGCGTTTGCAGCATCGCCGGCTTCCGAATACGCGCGACCGAGATAGAGCCACGTGTAAGCCGCGTTGATCGTGGACTCTTTGTCCTTTTTCTTCGCGTAGGCAGCTTCCGTCAACTCGACGGCTTTGCGGTCGTTGGCAACGGCATTCGGATAATCTTTGAGTTGCACGTAGGCTTTGGCGATCGAAACATACGTATCGGGATCGGGAGCCAGCGCGTTGAGTTGCTGATAGGTCGCAATCTCATCGCGCCAATTCTTCTGCTCGTAGTACGCAAATGCAAGCCCGCCGATCGAATCCCCGTCCTTCGGATTCAATGCGATGGCCTTCTTGTAGGCCGTTGCTGCGTCGCCCCAATTCTCGCTATTCGTTGCGAGATCACCCTGAATGCGGTAGAGTACAGAGCGGTCACCATCCGAGCTTGCAACATTTGCAAGAGCCGCCGTTGCGGTCGCTTCAAGGGCGGCCTGCTCCGCGCGCATCTTGAGATAGTCGACCGCCTCACCTTTTGCGGGATCGGCTTGGCCCAGCAACGCGTTGGAGCGGTTGATGGCATCCGTCGCGGCCTTTACCGTTCTCAGAACGCCATCGTGATCGGCGGGGTATACAAACTGGGAAGGATTGAGCGTCGCATCGATCTTCGTTTGTACGGCAGAGGCGATCACGCCGTTGTGTCCCGCTTTGGCCGCATTGACGAACGATGCGAGCTGCCCAGGCGTAATGATATCGACGAAGCGCGCGCGCACGATGCCATTGCCGTCAATCACGTAGGTCGTCGGAATACCGCGTACATCGTATGCCTGCGCGGTTTGCTTTTCGTTGTCGATGCCAACCGTAACCGGATACTGCTTCGCCGCGATGAACGAGCGAATGATGGGCGCTTTCTCGGTCGAATCGATTCCAAGAAACTCAACGTTTTTTCCGTGAAGCTTGCGGTACGAGCCGATCATGTCGGGCGTCTCGGCGCGGCACGGTGGGCACCACGTTGCCCAGAAGTTCAAGACCAGGACCTTGCCCTTGTAATCCGCGAGCGAAATCGGCTGACCGTTCAAGCCCTTGGCTGCTATCTCGGGCGCCGCTTGGCCGACTTGCGGACCCGGAATGGTTTGCGCCTGCGCCACGCCGGGCACCGCACCCAAGAGCAGCGCGACCGCCATCAACATCGTCTTCATTGAAACACTCTTCCTCATGTACGGAGTTTGTACCCAGCCGCGGTCATTCGTAGCGCCAAGGTAAGCGCAATCGCGGTTAAGATACCGATGATGCCGAGCGACTGCCACAGCGAGAGATAGCTCTGTCCCGTGAACGCGTACCGGAAAGCATCGATCGTATAGAACATTGGGTTGAACAGCGAGAGACTGCGCAGCGCCGGCGGCAAGAACTGCACCGACGTAAAGACGCCGCCCACAAAGACCAGCGGCGTGATTGCAAAAGTTGTCAGCACGGCCAGGTGGTCGAACTTCTCAGCCATGAGGCCGAAGATAATTCCGAGCGCCGAGAACAGGACCGAAACCAGAATCAGTACAAAGAAATACAGGCCCCAGTTCACGGGCAATGTGTGCACGAACACCAAACCTAGAAGCATAATAATGTTCGCAATCACGAGCGCCCGGGCAACGCTTCCAAAGATGTAACCGAAGACCATCTCGGCGGCCGACATCGGCGCGATCAGCATTTCCTGAATCGAATTCATAAAACGTCCTTGGAAGACCGAACTGCTGCACTCGCCATACGATGAATCGATAACCTGCAACATAATAAGTCCGGGAATAAGGAACGCGGCGTACGGAACGCCCTGTACGTTCTTAATTCGCGACCCGAGCGCAAGACCGAAGACGAACACGTAGAGCAGCGTGGTGATTACGGGCGGCCAAATCACCTGGTTGATGATCTTGAAGGTGCGTTTCATCTCGCGCTTGATCAGCGTCCACATCGCAATCCAGTTCACCGGCGCGTGAGCTCCAGAAAAACGTCTTGCAGACTCGATCGCTTAAAGTCGACTTCTTCCACCACAAAACCGGCGGCTTCCAACTCTGTGAGCGTCGCCGCCAGCTGTCCCGGTGTCACGTTGTCGATATGAATTTGCATACTGCCGTTCTCGAAGCGCGCACCGCGCGCGAGAAGTGACTGGGGAAGGTCGCGCACCGGCCGGTCAACCGTGATTGCGAGTGTCGTATCCCGGTTCGTTGCAAGCAACGATTGCGTTGACTGCAGCGCTGCAAGCCGTCCGTTTTGGATGATCCCAATGTTGCGGCACAACGCTTCGGCTTCTTCTAAGTAGTGGGTTGTGAGAAAAATGGTCAGCCCGTCCCCATTGAGACTACGCAGCAAATCCCACAATTCCAAACGGAGTTCCACATCGACTCCGGCGGTCGGCTCATCGAGAATGAGGAGTTTGGGCGAATGAATCAGCGCGCGTGCAAGCGTCAGCCGGCGTTTCATGCCGCCCGAGAGCTTCATGTACTCTTGTTTTGACTTTGAGGCAAGACCGAAAGCCTCTAGCAATTGATCGGCACGACCCGAAACCTGATGCGGGCGCAGTCCGAAATATCCGGCCTGAAATAAGAGCACGTCGCGAATCGAAAGGTACCGGTCAAAATTATACTCTTGCGGTGCTAGGCCGATGTACTGCCGCGCCTCGCGCCACTCGTGCACGGTGTCGTGCCCGAAAATCCGAATCGTTCCGGCAGAGACGCGCGCGAGACCGACGATCGCATTGATGGTCGTCGTCTTGCCGGCACCATTCGGTCCGAGAAAGCCGAAAAAATCGCCCGCCTCGACGGTGAGCGAGATATCGTCTACTGCGGTAAAATCCCCATACCGCTTGCTGATGTGCGAGACTTCAAGCGCGGGTTTTACGGTACGATCGTCTTTAATTTCTTATACCTGTGCCGGCGTAAGGTGTTCACATGCTCGGCACAATTAGGAATCCCGCTTGCGGTCAATTGGGTTGCAACCTTCTTGACATCAAAGGTAACGCGGCGGTGCTTGACTTCCCAACCGCCCGAACGCTGGGTGAGAATGGCGTAGCCGGCCCGCGGATCGCCATCCTTCGGCAATCCGGCCGAGGCGACGTCCACCAAGAGCTTGCCGCGCCACGTCCGCACAAAGGGCAGATGGAGATGCCCGAACGCGATGGTCGACGCAGCCTCTTTGCCCAAAAGGCGCTCAAGGTCTTCATCGCCGCAGTCGGGCCAAATGTGTTCGTAGTCGTTGACCGGGTTTGCGTGAACGACCAGCAATTGATCGGCGCCGTCGCCGAAACGGAGCTCCGCCGGCAAGTCTCGCAACCAGCCGACAAGTTTCTCACCAAGCTCCTTTTGTTGCCATGCGACTTGCTCCAGATCATCAGGGTCAACGACCGTCTCGGAGCCCGGATTCGCAATCAACCGGTCGGAATTTCCACGCAAACATTGCGCGCCGATCTCTTGGAGCCGTTGCAGCACGCGCTTTGGCTTGGGTCCATCAAAACAGTAATCGCCGGCGCCGACGATGACATCCGCGCCGCCCTGGTTGGCCAGATCCGCCAGGCACGCATCAAACGCGAGCAGATTGCCATGAATGTCCGAGAAAATCGCAATGCGCATTGCGAGCCCGCCCTTATGCGCGTTTCAAGGCAAGGATCAAATCGGCCGGAACAATGCCCACTTTTCCGAAATCATAGAGATCGATCGATTCGACTGCAATCCCGGCACGTCGAATTTGGTTGAGCGACGTGCGGTAGCGCATACTCGCGATGACCCGTCCGTCGCCGAGCGCGAAGACGCCCGCCCCAAGTTCCTCACCGCGCTCCAGGCGCACGAGTCGCAAGCCGCTAAAGGCCGCTTCGTCCACACGCTCCGTCGCAACCACGATTGTATCTTTTGAGACGGCACTCGCAACGGAGCGCAAGGATGGGGCACGCGAATCCAGTTTTACTTCGACGCAGTCGTATCCGTGCTCGCGGGCGCATTCTGCGAACGCCGCACGGCCAAGTGCGTTCGAGCGGCGTGAAACGCCAATAAAGGCAGTCGAGCCGGCCAGCAACACATCGGAGCCATCCAGAATTCCCGGCGCAGCAATCGCGCCGCAGAGTGGAATATCGAGGCGCGCAAATTCGGCTTCGAGACGTTCGACTTCCGCGCGGCGGGAGAGCCACGACGGGCGCATCAGCAGCGCACCATTTTCGAAACAAACAGCGAGATCGTTGGCCGCGGCCGCGAGCGGCTCGTCCTGTATAGCATCGATGACCGTTACGTCGACGCCGTAATACGCGAGTGTTTTACAAAGAATGCCGTGCTGCTCGACGGCGCGCCGGTAAATGGGTGCCGGCTCGCCGATAAGCGGCGGCAACTTTTCGATCACCTCGTTGGGGCGCACCAGCAATGCGGCGCGCAGCGACCCGGTCGAACTGCCGACCAGGCGAGGGCCATATGTAATCTCAGCGTTTGCCATGTAAAACCTGTAGTGCGGCGCCGTAGAGTTGCGCCTGAGCTTGGGCGTATTTCGTTGCGTCTACCAAGGTTCTTCTCGCAGCCAAACGGTCCGCTTCGCGCGAGAGACCGATGAGAGCAGCCGAGCGCTTCACATCCGCATCCGGGCCGCTTTGATCGGTCCCCTCCAACAGTTTTGCAATGCGAGCACCTTCCGTGCTTGCGCTTTGAACGGGAACCGCAATCGAGGAATACGGCCGCGCGTCCGCATTCGCGGTGAAAAAATCGCTCATATCTGTCGCGAGCAAATCACCAAGTGAAAGCGGCGGCAGAGCCAGCAGCTCCTCTTCAGTTTTCAAGATGCTAACCGTTGAGATATGGTGGCGTCCAAGGTACTGACGCTTTGCGTAAGGCGAAACCACAATCGCGTAGGAACGATGTTCATTCACATGGTCGCGCGTAGACTGTGCATCGTCCGGCGTGATAAAGATCGCCGTAGAATTCCACTCCGGGAGGTGAGACAGGTGATCGACGATCATGCCGAGCGCACGATCTCCATCTGCAACCTCTTCGGGTAGCGGCGGGATATTCTCACCATGGCCCCCGTGATCGGCGGGCAGCCAAATATACGTAAACGCAGGCGCATTTCCGGATTTTTCCAGCGCATCGTAGTCTTTGATAAACTCTTTTGCGCGCCGTACGTCGCGAATTCGCAAGTTCCATCCAGGATAGTTCGGATCGACGTGGTCGCGCAAGGCAAGCAGCGCGGGAACATCAAGCGAATACAGGCCTCCAAAACCGCTGGTCGGCGCGGTATCATCATCCACGTTCCGGTACGGCGGATCGTCGGCGCGAACATCCGCCGCGCGCCCCTCATCATAGCCGGAGAGGCGAATGAGGTCTCCGTAATCGCGATAACTCCGCCCCTCATGCATCAAGCTGTTGAAAATGTAGCCGGCGCGCGGATAATCTTCGGGATCTTCATTCTTGTTTACAAGCGGATAGCGCCCTGTTTTTACCAGCAGCGTCTTCTCGGAGTATGCGCTCGTGATACCAGCGGAAGCAAACTGATGGCCCGCGTCGGAGTCTTCCGCGTCCGCGTATTCGTTGACCGCTAAACCGAACTCCTTGGCCAATTCGTGCAAGTTCGGCGTAATGCTCTGACCAAACGACACAAGCGAGGGATCACCGTTGCCGTAGGGTGAGCCCTTTTCATCCGTGAGATCGCCAAGCATCGAGTCGTACGTCTTGTTTTCTTCCAAAATGAAGACAACATGTTTTATTCTCCCGCTCGGTGCGAGTGAGCGCAGCGGGGGAACGATGGCGTTGGGTTTGGCAACGGTAGCACGACGCAGATACCGTAATGCACTTAGTGTCGTCTTTGCGAACGGCAGCTTCTGCAGATCAACACGCTCCAATGTCGCCCAAATATCGTTGCTATCCAGCTCAACCTCTTCGATGCGTCCAGAAGAAGAGGTAGCAAAGGGGACACCGCCTTCAAAATGCGGATCCTGCCCGTACCCCTTGGCATTTGCGATGTACAGATACCGGTTATTTGCAGAAAGTGCGAGCGCGGTCGGATACCAACCCGTCGGGATAAGTCCAATACGATGCAGTTTGGCGGGGTTGCGCGCGTCTATGACCGCCACCGCATTAATTCCCGCGAGCGCTACGTAGAGGATCTTTCCGTTGCTCGTGAGCGCCATGGCATCGGGTTGCGTACCGTATGGGGCGCGATCGAAGAGCCGCAGCTGCAAACCCCCGACTACGCTCGGCGTGCCGCTGAGCGCGACGGTCGCAATGCGGTCTACATTCGTCATGGCTACGTAGGCATATGCGCCCCCCGGCGTGGTTACGATAGCGCTCGGGTGCGCGCCGCCGACGGTCGTCTCTCCGTCGATAGCCGGATCCAAAGAAAGGCTCGATGCGGGCGTTTGTGCCTCGAGGTCGCCGTTGGAACCAAGACTAATCGCCGAGAGCGCCGACGCACTCTGCGCATCAGCAGCGACATTGGAAAACTGCGGTGCGCGAAGCGCATTGGGCAAGACGCCATATTTCATCAAGCCTTCATCGGTGACGAAAAGGCGGTAGCCCGAGAGCGCAATTCCATATGGAAAAAATCCAACGCTATTGGTTGTAAGGACCCTCCGGTTCACCAGATCGATTGCAGTGACTGTGTTTGCGAGATTGTTGACGACGTACGCACGTTTTCGGTCTTGTGAAAGCTGGATGCTTGATGGAAAGGCATGTCCGTTGTTTGCATAGTGCGGGTCGCTCGCAAGTGGCATCGCAATCGGTGCACCGTCAGCCGCCAGTTTGCCGGCAGCGCTCAGTGTGAAGATGCGAACGGCGTTCGAGGGCCCCTCGGACGCAATTACGATGGTTTGCGTGGGATTGGCAGGGTCACTTAAGGAGGAGATGCCGACGAAAAACGTTTCTTTTTTTGCGGCCACGTAAATGTCCGTGACACGCATCGTTTTGGTGTCGACAACCGCGAGCGAGTATCCGCCGACAACACGCGGATCGCGCGCGTTGACGGCGCTGCCCTCGCGCTCGTCATCGTTAGTGACAATAGCATAACGGCCATCCGGCGAAAGCGCGACGCCGAGCGAATTCATTCCGACCGGGACGCTCACACCTGTCGGCGCTAGAAGGCGTCCCGAAGGTAAGACGTCCGCCCCTGCGGGCCGGTCGCCGGCCGGCGCCGAGAACACCGTTGGCGTGGCACCCATGAGGGCAACAAAAAGCAAACACGTCAATATACGCGGCATCATAGGAATCAAAGCTTACGGAGAGTTACCAGCGGCGACCTGCGACTGCGGGGCGATTCTCGCAAGAGCCCTTCCCATGCGCCCAAGTCCCTCGGCGGCGACCTCCGGAGTGAGGTGTCCAAAAGAGACCCGGATCGCCGGCGGCCCCGAACGTGTGGGATAGAACGGCTCCGCCGGCATCACCAGCACCCCCTCGCGCGCACACTCATCGAAGGCGGCCTGAGTGGAGATCCGGCTGGGCAGATTGAGCCAGACATTCGTCCCGGCCGCCGGCGCCCGAAGGTCGCTCCAAGGGACGACCGCGGCGAGCACCTCCATAAAGGCGTCCCGCCGTTCGCGGTAGAGCGCCCGGGAAGAACGGATATGCCGCGCGTAGGCTGGTGAGGTCATGAAGCGCCACAATGCCCGCTGGGTGAGCGTCGAGGTAAAGACGTCTGCCCGGACTTTTGCAAGCTCGAGCGCATCCGCAAGCGCGCCCTTGCAGTAGAGATAGCCGATACGCAGCGCCGGAAAAATAGATTTAGAAAGCGATTCCATCACGATGACGCGGCCGTCCGTATCGAACGCGGCGAGCGGTGGTGGAGCGGTCGCATCGTAGGTGAATTGCCAGCCCGTCTGATCTTCTAAAACGACCACATCGTACCGGCGTGCGAGAGCGACAATCTGTTTTGCACGGCGCTGCGGCAAAACGGCTCCGGTTGGGTTTTGCGCGATTGGATTTAGATAGAACAAGCGTGGCCGGTATTCGGAGAAGACGCGCTCGACGTCGTCAACGCGCACGCCGTCGAGATCGCTTTGCACTTCTACATACGTGACCCCCCGCGCATCGAACACCCCGAGCGTTCCCGCATACGTGGGGCTCTCGGCCGCAACGACGCTGCGCACTTCGAGCAGAACGCTCGCGACAAGATCGGCCGCTTGCTGCGCCCCCGAGCAGACTACAATATCGCTTGCGCGCGCCGCGACGCCGCGCGATTGCAGCAGCCCCGCAAGGGTTTCGCACAACTCGCGATCGCCCGAACTCGAACGATACTGCATAGACTCCGGCGGATCGTCGAGCAACGTGCGATGCATAGCTCGCCCAAAATCTTGCAAGGGAAATGTTTCGGGCGCTGGATGTCCGGTCGCGAGTGTAATCGCACCTGGGGCAGTGGCCCGCGTAAGTTGTTCGAGCACGCCTTCCATACGCTCGGCGCGCGCAAAGCGGCCGACGTCCGGCTCCCATCTTCGCGCGAACGCGGCCGGCTCGGCGGGCACAACACTAACGAAAGTGCCCTTGCCGACACGTGAGGTCACGCGTCCACGCGCTGCAAGCAAATCGTAAGCTTGCGACACCGTCACCAGCGCGCAATCGAGTTGTGCTGCTAAATCTCGCATCGCGGGAAGACGGTCTCCCGGGCGCAAGCGTTCCGATTCGATAGCCTCAACAAGTTGATCGGCGATCTGCACGTAGAGCGGACGCCGGTCATTCGGATCGAGGCGCAGGTCCATGCCTACGGTTTTTGGTCGAGCCGGTACCCGATACCGCGAACGCTAGCAATCTCCACCGGCGCGCCGACTTCTGAAAGTTTCTTGCGCAGTGCGGCGATGTGGACGTCGACAACGCGCGTCGGAACGCCCGACACATCGTTCCAAACATGCTCGAGAATTTGCGCGCGTGTCAGAAGCCGGCCCTCGGCTTCTCCTAAATACCACAGCAAACGAAACTCTAGCGCGGTCAGCGTGACGTTCGTATCGCCATGGTTGAGCGTATGGAAATCTCGGACGAGTTTTGCGGTTCCGATTTGCAGAACGCCTTCGCCCACTGCCTTAGCCGTATATTTTTCGCGCCGCCGTAAGAACGAAGCAACTCGGGCCACCAATTCATTTCCGGAAAACGGTTTGGTGATGTAGTCGTCGGCGCCGAGACCTAAACCGAGCAGCACGTCTTGCTCGCGCGAGTGACCGCTGACCATCAAGATAAATGCGTTGCGCGAAGTTGCAATCGAGGTACACACGTCCAGGCCCGAGATATCGGGTAGGCCTACATCCAGAACGACCACATCCGGACTCCAAGTATCCGCGAGCTCGAGCCCTTCGGCACCCGTCGAGCAGACCTTGACTTCATAATCGGCGCGCTCGAGCACGGTTTGTTCGAGCTTTGCGACATCTTCGTCGTCCTCAATTACAAGAATCCGGGCTTTGGCCACCTTATTGCTCCCTATTTAAAATGCAAACTTCGCGCGCGGGACCCCTTATCTTTATGCTGGGGCGCCGACGTCTTCCCCTTCGGCAAACATCAGGGCGCGGCGGGCCAGGCCTTCATCGACGGCAGCCTGGGCGACGGCTTTGGCCACCGCATCGACGACCCGCGTATCGAAAACGCTCGGAATAATATACTCCGCGCTGCGCTCTTCGTTGGTTACGATGGATGCAATCGCATAGGCCGCGGCGATCTTCATTTTCTCGGAAATCGAGCGCGCCCGCGAATCCAGCGCGCCCCGGAATATTCCTGGGAACGCCAGCAGATTGTTCACTTGATTCGGAAAATCGGACCGGCCGGTGGCCATGACCGCAACATACGGTGCGGCGGCGTCCGGCATAATCTCGGGGGTCGGATTGGCCATTGCGAGCACGATCGGATCGCGTGCCATCGTCGCGATATCTTCCGGTTGAAGAACACCCGGAGCTGAAACGCCGATAAACACGTCCGCGCCGCGCAAGACTTCGGAAAGCGAGCCGCGCCTGTTCTCGCGATTGGTATTCTCAGCTAGCCAACGCCAGTGGGAATTCTCATACCGCTCCTCACGATTGATTGCGCCCGCGCGGTCGACCGGAATCACATCGCGCACGCCCGCCCCCAGCAGCATTTTAATGGTTGCCGTTCCGGCCGCGCCGCTGCCGGCGACAACAACGGTTAAGTCTTCAATGCGCTTGTTAACGACTTGCGCCGCATTGATGAGGGCCGCGAGAATCACGACGGCCGTACCGTGCTGGTCATCATGCATGACCGGAATATCGAGCGCCTCAACGAGGCGCCGTTCGACTTCAAAGCAACGCGGGGCCGAGATATCTTCAAGATTGATGCCGCCGAAGACCGGCGCGATGCGAATGACGGTTTCAACAATCTCATCGACGTCTTTGGTATCGAGGCAAATCGGAAACGCATCGATATTGGCAAACTGTTTGAAGAGCATCGCTTTGCCTTCCATGACGGGGAGGGCACCAAGCGGCCCAATGTCGCCAAGACCAAGGACGGCCGTCCCGTCGGAGACAACCGCGACGCAGTTCCGCTTGATCGTGAGCTGAAAGGCCTTGCTCGGGTCTGCGGCAATCGCCATTGAAACGCGCGCAACGCCGGGAGTGTATACGGTTGAAAGGTCTTGTCGCGTTTTGACCGGGATCTTCGGCTCGATTCGTATCTTGCCGCCGAGATGCGCGAGAAACGTGCTATCGGAAACGCTGACGATCTTGACCCCGTCAAGACCTTCGACGGCTTTGCGCACAGCTGTGCCGGCTACGTCGGAGGAGACCGTTACGGTCACATCACGAACGACGAAGGGGCGCGTGACCGACCGCATGTCCACCGCCCCGATCACACCGCCGGCATCACCTATTGCGGCGGCAAGCGTACTAAAAGCGCCGGCTTCGTTCGGCATTTCGAGCCGCATGATAAGCGTGAATCCAATTGGTACAGGTGACATAAAATCCGGGTTCTCCTAGTTTCCTACACTTAATTTCCGCTAACGGTCATCTCCGCCACTCGGAATGAGGGCGAAACGATCCCTGAGTCAAACCGCAAGTCGTTTGCAACGCCGTCGATTCCCGACAGCATCTCGGCAAACGTTCCGGCGATAGTGAATTCTTCAATCGGATAGGCCAGAACGCCATCTTCAATAAAAAAGCCGCGCGCCCCCCGGCTATATGTGCCCGTTGCATATTCTGTTGCGAAGCCGATGGTGTCGAGTACAAGCACGCCGCGTTTGGTTCCCGCGATAATCTCCTCGAGCGGCTTCTCTCCATTTTCCAAATAGAAGTTGTTCGGTCCGATTCCGCCTCCGGTCGAATTTGCGGTACTGGGCATACCGAGCCGCCGGCCATAATAACTATCCAGTATGAACGATTGCAACACACCCCGATCGAACACCACGGTACGGCGCGTCGGAACCCCTTCGCCGTCGAACGGCGATGAGCCGAGGGCACCGCGAAGCCGGCCGTCATCAATGATGGTAGCAAGTGGGCTACCGATGCGTTCGCCCATGCGGTCCGCCGCCCACGAATTTCCAACCGCGACGTTCGCTCCGGAGAGCGCCGTAAAAATGTCGCCAAGTACGGATGAGGCGACGTCGCGTTCGAAAATTACAGGAACGCGCATCGTGTTCGGTTTACGCGCGCCGAAGAGTTCGACCGTACGCTTCACCGCTTTGCTCGCGACGTTGTCGACCGACTCCAGCTCATGCAAGTGGCGGCCGGCTGTTCCATATGCGCCCGTTCTTTTGGCTTCTCCGTCGAGCGCGACGGGACTGACACTGCGGCTTGCGCGCGTCGTATCATAGCGCCCGGCAAAGCCGTTTGAATTCGCGAGCAGAGTCGTTGTCACCGCGTCGGAAACATGCGCGCCGTTCGAATTCTGAATGCGCGCGTCCACTTCGCGAATGACTTTCTCGAGGCGGAGCGTTTCATCTAATTTCGCCTGCGGGTCCCATCCTTGGATCTCCGCAGAAAATAGGTCCAGATCTTCGGTGAGATCGGCCGCCTCGGAGTCCGGCAGGCCTGCATGTTGGTCGTGCGCGACATACTGGGCGCTATCGACGAGACGCTCTAGCGCGTCCCCAAGTTCCGCGCGCTGGAAATCCGAGGTACTCAGCGATGCACGCCGTCCGTCGACAAAGACGCGGACTTGCATTGACTTGCCTTTGGACTGCTCCACCTTGGTAATCGTCGTATCGCGGGCTTCGGCAGAAAACCGGTTGCTGATCGTAATTCCGACTTCGCACTGCGTTGCGCCCGCTTCGAGCGCATCGCTCACCACTTGTTGCGCAAGTTCTAAGTACTGCGCGTTATCCGACATTGGAACCACCCACGGTTACGGTGGAAATTTTCACGGTCGGCATCCCGACTCCGACAGGGACGTACTGGCCGCCTTTTCCGCACGTATAGTGCCGGTTTGCAAGGCAGCCGTCGTTGCCGACTGCGACCACCTTGGTCATAACGTCCGGACCGTTGCCGACAATCGTTGCATTGCGAACGGGCGCGGTCACCTTGCCGTCCTCGATAAGATAGCCTTCGGCCACCATGAAGACAAAATCGCCGCGGCTGATCTCCACCTGGCCTCCAGCAAATGATTTGGCATAAATTCCGCGCTTTGTCGAAGCAATGATTTCCTCGACGGTCGCCTCGCCGTCCGGCATATAGGTGTTGCACATGCGGGGCTGCGGCAGCACCCGGAACGATTGTCTGCGCCCGTGTCCGTTGGACGTCGTGCCCATGAGCGTCGCATTGAGGTGATCTTGCATGTATCCGCGCAGGATGCCGCGCTCGACCAGCACGTTATGCGAACCGGGCGTTCCTTCATCATCAACTGAGAGGCTGCCTCGCTCATCCGGTAGGTTGCCGTCGTCGAAAATAGTCACGAGTTCGCTTGCGACACGCTCGCCTACGCGCCCGCTGTATAAGGAAACACCCTGGCGGTTGAAATCGCTTTCTAGCCCGTGACCGACGGCTTCGTGTAAAAGCACGCCGCCTCCGCCGGAACCGACAACCATCTCCATCTCACCGGCAGGCGCGGGAATCGCTTCCAGATTGGTCATCGCGATACGCGCTGCTTCGTGCGCAATCGATTCCGGCGTGCGGCCGCCGTAAAACGCAATTGACGTCCGGCCGCCGTCGCCAACATAGCCCGAGCCGCGCTCGTTTCCGGATTTCGAGACGGCTTGCACGCCGAGCGTAACGAGCGGACGATGATCGTGAACGAAACGCCCGTCACTTGCAGCGATCCACACATCCTGCAGTTCGTCGCTCAGCGTCACGTTAACGGCCACGATGCGCGCATCGAAAGCGCGCGCAGCCACGTCGGCGCGCGCGAGCAGTGAGACGTACTCCGATGAATGCGCGTGCGTGTTGCGGTTCGGATCGTAGAGCGGCGTTACGGCTTGCTGTTTTACGCGCACCGAAACGCTTCCCGCATTTTTCTCGTGCGCGATGAGCGATGCGATTTTTGCGGCACGCTCGAGTGCGTCGCTCGAGAGATCGTCCGAATGCGCATAGCCGGCAGACTGTCCAACAATGACGCGGACACCGACGCCTTGCGTGATGCCGAAACCGCTTTCGTGAATTCTCCCGTCCTGCAAGCGAAAAGACGTCGAACGGCGGCGCTCGCAAAAAATGTCGGCGTAGTCGCCGCCGCGCGCGAGCGCGATGGAGAGCAAGCGTTCAAACATTTGGAGGTCAAGCATGGATGGTGCGGTTTCTCCCGTTCCCTTAAAATTCCGCCAAACGGTCGACGGCGCGCGCAATTGCGGCGTCAGCGTCCCACGGATTGGCAGCCGTATCGAGCAGGAACGCAAACGCAAGGCGCCCGTGCCGATGGGTGCTCACGTATCCGGCGAGCGCATTTACCCCCGAAAGATGGCCGCTTTTGGCCCGCACGCGTCCAAGCGCTTTCGCGAAGTGATAATCGTGCAAGGTACCCTCGATTCCGCCGCGCGGCAGCGCGAGATAGAGCTGGTTACCTCCGGGCGTGAGTTCGGCCCGCGAAAGCAGGCTGCACAACGTGAGCGCCGCGACTCGGTTGGAATCGGAGAGGCCGCTGCCGTCCACCAGATGCAGGCCCGGAATCGGAACACTCTCGCTGCGTAAATATGCGGCTTCTACGGCGACCCCGCGCGCATCGTCTCCTACACCCTCGACCGCACGCCCGACCGTTCGCAACAATTGCTCGGCGATATGATTGTTTGATTCAAACAACATTTTGGCAACCACAAAACGCAGCGGCGGCGAGCGGTGATCCCATAACGCGGTCAACCCCTTGGGTGCGATCCCGGTGCGGCTGGGGCGCCCTGTCTGAATTCGGCGCGCCTCGAGAAACGATTCGAGAACGTTGCCGACGTAATTGGCAATGCGCCTAACGGGAAGATAATACACCGCTTGCCGGCCGCCCGCGGCAATCTGCCCGCGCACTTCAAATTGATTTTCGCGGCCGGTTGGATTGATTGTTATTTGCGTTGCGTAGCCATCCGGGACGGTCAACACATTTCCAATGAAAGTTACAACCGGATTCGGTGGCTCTAGGTTCACGGTTGCAGGCGCACCGACCGCGGCCGGCCGTATGTGAAACTCAATCGTATCTTGGTCGAGCGAAACGCCGCTCGTCGCCGAAGAATACCCGTAGTTCGAATCCGTCGGATCCCAGAGCGGATTGCGTTCGGGACCGGAGAGCGCGCTTGCATCCACGACGACGCCTCCGCGGATTTGCTTTAAGCCATGCGCGGCCAGCATCTTCACGCCGCCGCGTAAATCGTTTGAAACTAAAATTGGATCGCCGGAACCGATCAACCATAAGTCGCCGGGTACCGCACCATCTTGGATCTCACCGCTCGAGGCAAACTGCGTGTGGAAGCGATACGCCGATCCCAAGTATCGCAGCGCGGCCGATGCAACGATGAGCTTCTGCGATGACGCGGGCACGAGCGCAGCCGACGCGTTATAGGCAAAAGCGGGCGCACCGCTGCCGTCGATGACGCACAACCCTGCCCCGCTCAAATACGGGGCGAGTATGCGTGGGATGTCTCGGCGTAGTGAGTTGCGATCTTGCGACGAGAGTGCGGGAGCTCTTGCAACGCGAAGGGACGGCGACGCCGCCGTCTGTACCCCACTGGGCGCTGGCGCATGAGCGCATGCGCAAAGCAGCGCTACCAGCAGCGCAGCTACGAAAAAGTTACGAACGGGCCGAGAGTTCGTCGATTTTCGCCTGAAGCTTACGATGGTCTTCGCGAAGCGTATCGACATCCGAGCGAAGACCGGTCACCTGGGCAGGCACGCGTTGACCTTCGCGAATCCGGATCGCGGCTTCCATTGCGTCACGCCGCACCCGCCCGTCGAAAGCGCTGTTGAGGCGGTCGAGCGGTCCGAGGAAACGCCGGTCGCCCAGCTGTTCCGCCGCGCCGATTGCGGCGAGCTGCACCAAGAATTGCGGATCGCTCAGCCGCCCGGTAATCACGTCGATCACGGCGGTGCGCGTCTCTTCGAGAAGTTCACCTAGTCGCGCGAGCGCCCCGAGGGCCGAGCGGCGCAGCGCTTCTTCCTTGCCCAAGCTCGTCGCTTCTATCAATACCGGCAGTGCTCGCGCATCCGCAAGCTCGCCGAGGCCGTGGGCCGCACCCGATTCAATCACGCCGTTCCAGCTTTTTCCCTTAATTGCGGCGGCCAGGACGTCGAATGCCCGCTGGTCGCGCGTCTTTCCCAGCGCATGCAGTGCCGCAGACTGAACGAAATACGAATCGTCTTTTTTCGCAAACGGCAACAATGCATCGGCGCACTCTTTAAGACGGAAATGTCCGAGCGCCCCGGCCACCGCGCGCCGAACCTTCGGATGCTTGTGTCCAATGTTTGCACGCAGTACTTCGCTCGCCCAAGGAGCACGCGTCACACCGATGGCCGATGCAGCTTCCGCCAAGACACCCCAGAATGGCTCGTTCGAGAACGCAGCACGCAGCGCGGCGACCGCGGCGGGCGATCCATCTTTTGCCAGCTCGCGTGCGGCTCGAATGCGCGCCGCAACGTCCGGATCTGCGCAGAGAGTTGCAATCGCAAAATCATTGCCGAGCTTGTAAGTGACATCGCCGAGGATAAATGCGCCGGGATCAAACCGGATGAGTTTCGGCTCCGATTCAAGCGGTACGAAGAACGTCTCACGTGCCCGCTCAACATTCAGCTGTACGCGCCGCTCGCCCGCGAGGAGGCCTGAACCGAAGTTCGTCTCGAGCTCGGACCGTACAAATTCACAGATGCCGATTTGGACCGCAAACCGGTGCGGTGGATGGCGGTCGTCCGTCTGTTGTTTTTGCTCGACCGTTATCTTGAGATTTTTATTCTTCCCGTCGTATGCGGCCTCAACCGTAATCTCTGGGTGACCGCCGCGGAAAACCCATTGATCGAAAAACCCGCGCATGTTCCGGCCGCTTGAAACCTCAATCGCGCGAATGAGATCGATCGTCTCGACGTTACGTCCTTCGTTGTCTCTAACGTAGCGAGCGATGGCGCGCCAGAAACGCTTCTCGCCTAGTTCCCCGCGCAGCATGTGCAGGACAGCGGCGCCTTTCTCATAGAGGTGGCGGTCAAAGAGTTCGATCGGATCGCGATAATTGTTGTAGACGATCGGCCGCCGGTATCGCGACCCGTCTTCGTCGAGATAGCGTTCGACGCAGCCGAAAATGTCGTACAAGTATTCATCGTAGCCAAGATCAGCGTCGCGGAAAACGGCCTCGAAGTACGTCGCGAAGCCTTCGTTGAGCCACGCGTGCGACCAATCGCGGCAGGTGAGCAAATCGCCGAACCACTGGTGCGCCAGCTCGTGAGCCACGAGTGGGTCGCTTGAAAAATCCAAATGAGCGCGCTCATCGTGCAGCGTGCGATCCGTTTGGGTGGTTGCGGACGTATTCTCCATACCGCCGAAGATGAAATCGCTAACCGCAATTTGGGAGTACCGCGCGTAGGGATACGGCGTGCCGATCGTCTTCTCGAAGACTTCGATCATCTTCGGCGTTTTTCCGAAGGCTCGTTCGCCGTCCGCTTCTCTTCCGGGCAGAACGTAGTAATACACCGGCGTCTGTCCGCCGGCTTGCTGCTTCTCGACAAACGGACCAACGACCATCGTCGTCAGGTAGGTTGAGTGCGGAACATCTTGCTCGTAGGTGAAGAGGGTCTTATCGCCTTGATCTTCACGCTTTGTGAGCGCACCGTTTGCGAGCGCAAACTGCCCCTTAGGAACGAGCACCGATGTCGACGTTGTTTGTTTTTCGTGCGGGTAGTCTAAACACGGAAACCAATAGCGCGCGTTTTCATCTTGACTCTGCGTCCACGCATGAGGAATCTTCTTGGGATACTCCGGCGTCGGATAAACAAAAAAGAGTCCGTGGCGTGGACGTTCTGCACGATACTTAATTGTAAAACGCGCTTTCTCTCCGGCCGCGATTGCCGGATCGAAATGCACGGCGACCTTTTGGCCGCGGCTCTTTAACGTCACTTTTTGGCCGTCGAGTCCGCTCGCATCGATGATTTTCAGATCGACGGCGTCCATCTCGAGTTCCGCAACGTCTTCATCCAACGCACGAACGGTGGTCGTGCATTCGCCCTGGAGCGCATGCGTTGCGAGATCGGGAATCAAGTGAAGGTGGATGTGCTCGACATCGACGGTTTTATCGGGGCCGTAGTGCGGGGCAGCGCCGGGGAGTTCGAACCGGCGATGCGCCGGAGCTTGATCATCAAAAGTCATGGACGCTTCGCGTTTCGCTCGTAGACGTCGGCCAACCCTCCGCCCACGTTTAAAACTGTCCCGCTTAAGAAGTCTGAATCATCGCGAATTAGAAAGAGGACCGCATCTGCTACGTCCTCCCAGGTGCCGGGACGGCCCACCGGATTGCTTGCAGTAAGCGTTCGCGCCTCCGCGCGCGAGCGATACTTCTCACGTATGTCACCTGGCGCAACGACGTTGACAGTGACACCATATTGGCCTTCTTCGAGTGCGAGCGAACGTGCAAATGTGAGGACACCGGCCTTCGCCGCAGCATGCAAAGCCAAGCCTCGCGCAGGCTGCGTATATGCCGAGCCGCCCAGTCCGAAAAACACAAGGCGTCCAAAGCGGCGTTCACGCATGCCGGGCAGGACGGCCGCGGCCGCTTGAACGGCACTTCGCAAATTCCCGTCGACCATTTCGTGATAGTCGTTCATCGTGCTGCGTTCGAAGCGACCAATCGTCATCGGTCCGACTGCGTGCACGAGAACATCGACCGGAGCGTTCAAGGCGATCTCATGGAGCGCGGTGCCGACGGCGTCTTGCATGGCTAAGAAATCAACGGGAAACGCGCGTGCGGTAAACCCCTCCGCGCTCAAAAGACCTAAGGTCGCTTCGGGGGCTGTCCCGCCCGGACGGTACGTGAACGCGATTTCATAGCCCGCGCGTGCGAGCGCGAGCGCGATCCCGCGGGCAAGCCCGGCTGCGGCGCCCGTGATCAAAGCAGTGCGTTTTGCGGAGGACAAGACCGCGTTCTTTGCGTAGGACCTCCGGATGGCCTTCGCCCCAAATAAAGCCTCCACGGACGGACGCAACGTCAGCTTTTTGACGGATGACAGCGTTCATCTGCGCGGCACCTATTGGGATCCACGCGACGAAGGCAACATCTCCGTGCTTCTGCTGCACGATTTCAAGGGTGACCGTGCGGCGTGGAAACCATTCCTTCCGGCGTTCCGCTCGCGCGGCTGGGGCATCTTCGCACTCGATCTGCGCGGCCACGGCGAGTCGTTACGGCAAGACATGCGCTCCGAGGGGCTCACCCCGCTCGAACGCGACTTGCATTCGCCCGCGCAGTATCCGGCTGATGTCAGAGCCGCGATCGCGTGGCTTGCACGCCAACCAAAAACAGAACCCGGGCGTATCGGCATGATCGGCGTTGGACTCGGCAGTGATCTTGCGTACGCCGCATCTGCAAAAGGCTGGGGCACCGCAAGCAGTGTGCTCATCAGTTTGGACGAAGGCCGCGCGCGCGAACTCGCCGGACAGGGCGGCTTCTCGCCGCGCTCATGCCATCTCATGTACGCCGAACACGATGCAGGTTCGAGCGTCTCCGCACATACATTCCTCTCATCGACATCGTTGCCCAAGGATGCGTTCGTGTACCCCGCTGCAACCTCAACCGGGATCGATCTCTACACTGAAAAATTTCCCGAGATAGCCGCACGCACCATTGCGTGGATCGAGCGCACTTGCTAGTTTGCCTTTCTTGCGTTGAAAGCAAGCTTTGAATCTGACATCCTGTCATGTCTGAAAATTCAGAGGCTCCCCGGTAAACCTCCAACACAAGAAAAGTCACTCATCAGGTGCTTCTTTTTTTAATATTATAGCGAGGGGCAGCCGGTTAGGCTGCCCCTCTTTGTTTAGCGTGCTAGTTCGATTACGAGTGGACGGTGTATTGCACCGGCGCACTTGCAGCCTTTGTTGCATTGTTGAATGCGCGCAGGCCGATCACGTACTGTTGCGGACTGCCAATAGCTGAGGAGTCGACACTCGCCGTGAAGTGCCCGGCAGAATCCGCCACAGCATTCTGCGAGTTCGTATTGGCGCCCAAATTGATCAGTCCGCCGAAGAGCGAGTTCTGCGAAGCGATCAAAATTTGCACGGTTGCGTTCGGAGTGGTTGATCCCGAGACGGTATAGGAACCGGGAACTTGCATGCCGTTCGTAGCCGGAACATTGTTGATCACGATGTTTGAGAGGAATGGTTTGCTGGTATCCGCACCCGACCTAAACGAATACGATTGTGAGAAGGCTTGGCCCGAAGCCGAGTTTCCGCGCACGGTGACCTTGTGCTGACCCGGCGTGATCGGCGGCAGCGTGACTTGGAACGAATTGGCGCCCACGTAGGTTGAGCTGGAATTCGTGATATCACGGCTATCGAGAAGAATGCGAACGCTGTTCGCGTCGACGTTGTCGCTGAAATTTCCGCTCAGGGTCGGCGCGTTGGATGACCTCACATCGCCGTTATTTGGATTGAGGTTCGTCAGCGTAATTGCGCCGGTATTTCCATTCGTATCGCCCGTATTGCCGGTGTTTCCGTTGTTTCCGTTGTTTCCGTTGTTTGCGCCCACGCTGGACCCACCGCTAATATCGACGACCCGTGTGTTCCCGTTGTAGTTCACGGTAGCGCCGAGGGCTTGTGCAACGAAGCGAAGCGGCACGAGCGTGCGCGATCCCACCAGGAACGGCGGAGAATCGAGCTGGACATTGTTACCGTCCACCGTTGCGCTCCGTGAGCCGATTGTGAGTGCCACGTTGTGACCGTTTCCGGTTGCGTTGATGTTGGGGCGCGAGTAAACGACGCTTGCTCCGAGACGCTCGAAAACGCCACGCAGCGGAACGTACACCCGTCCGCCGCGCTCGATAGGTTGTTGATCGAATGAGACCGCGCTACCATTCACGTTGATCGTGACGCTAGCCGCTTGCGCTGCGAACGGCAAGCTGAGCGCCAATAGCGCCGCGCTCGACGCCGCAATCCAGAATTTCCTAATCATGTATGTGTTGCTCCAAATCATTTTAGTGCAGTGCTAAATCGGATAGAAAACTTGCTTGACAACTTTGCCGCCGTTGTTCGGCGCCACGGACTGGATCGTTACCGCGGCTCTGCCGCCCGGAATCGGTGCGACGTGAACTTGCAGCGAGAAATATCCGGTCGAATCGGCGGTCGTTGTATTGTTGAACGTGCCGCTGCCAACGGGAATCCCGCCGATATTTACTCCGCTTGTGGCCGAAATCTCAATTGCGGAACGCGGACGCGTTTGACCGGAGATGGTAAATGTGCCGCTCACGTGCGTGCCGGCCGCCGGCGCGGTAACATGGATGAAGTTCGGTCTTGCTGCTGGCACGGGCGTAATCGTTACCGGTGGCGGCGCTCCGCCGCCGGCACCATTGTCAATGGAAACGGAGCGGTTTCCGTTGTCGTAGTTGACGGTGGCTCCGAGCGACTGCGCAACAAAGCGAAGCGGAACGAGCGTACGCGCACCAACGAGGAATGGCGCGACGTCGATCGTGGCGGGCTGGCCGTTGATGCTTGCCTGCGTGGATCCGATGTGCAACGAGATGTTCTTGCCGTTGCCGGTGGCGTTTATCTGGCCGTTTGCGTAAACGACGCTCGCGCCTAGACGTTCGAAAACGCCGCGCAGCGGAACGAAGACGCGGCCGGCGCGCTCGATCGGTGGCTGGTCAAAATTGACCGTGTTGCCGTTGACGACAATTGTGACGGGGGCTGCTTGTGCCTGCAGCGGGATGTTCGCGGCGAATAAAACCGCCACCGCGAGCATCGCGCTCAGGGATGATTTCAATAAGGACATTGCTCTAGGTACCTCCGGGCATGGGGAACTCGAGTGTTCCCTCCACTCCGTTCATACCCAAGAAACGGGATAGGTCGCACATTCTAGTGCGACCTATTGCCTGCTTGCTTTAGGCCTAGTTTACGTATGCGGCCTCTTGGCCAGTCGTGATTGACGGCTGCAGTTCGCTGACGACCGCCTGCTCGTCGCCGACGCGTTCAAAGAAACCCATCCAGGTGTTATAGATCATCGGCACGAGGAAGAGCGTCAGAATCAACGAGCTAATGAGGCCACCGATGATGACCGTGCCGATTGCTTGGCGCCACTCCGATCCTTCGGCGAATCCGAGAGCGAGCGGCAACATACCGAATACCATCGCAAACGTCGTCATGAGAATCGGCCGGAAGCGCGTGCCCGAAGCTTGCAGCGTTGCATCCCGCACGCGCAAGCCGCGTTTACGGTGCAGCGTGTTCGAGTAGTCAACGAGCAAGATTCCGTTCTTCGCGACAAGTCCGAAGAGCATGATGATCCCGATCATCGAGATGATGTTAAGCGATTGAGAGCCGGATCCACCCAAGAACTTCGCATCAATCAGACTCATGAACGCAAGACCCATGAGCGCACCGACGATTGCCAGCGGCACGGAACACATGACGATCAGCGGTTCAATGAATGACCCGTAGAGGATCACCATCAGCATGTAGACGAGCATGAAGGACATGAAGAGCGCGATTCCCATGTTGGTGAAGGTATCGATCATGAGCTGCGTGTCGCCCTGGGGCTTGAGATGAACGCCCGCAGGAAGGAAGCCCGGTTCGCCCAGCTTCTTCTCGAGCGGCCCAGTGACGGCGCCCAGCGAATAGCCGGGCAAAACGCTGCCGGTCACGTTGATAACGCGCGCACGGTCAAGACGATCGATCTTCGTCGGTGCCTTGGTCATCGTGAAGGTTGCAATCGCGCCGAGTGGCACGAGCGATCCATCACTCGCACGAATTCTCACATTCTGAAGATTGGTAATGTCATCGCGTTTGGCTTTGGGGAACGCAACGCGCACATCAACTAAGCCGTCGGCGGTACGGACCTTCGTAGCAACCCCGCCGGCAATGGCTAGTCGCGCTGCTTGCGCCGCGGCACCAGGCGAAACGCCGAGAACTGCTGCTTTGCCAGAGTCGACTTGAACGTTCAGACGCGGTGCGCCACCTTCGGCTCCCGATTGCACGTTTACCGAACCCGGCGTTGCTTTGAGGAAGGTTACAATCTTCTTTGCTGCGTCATCCAAAACGGCATCCGGACCGGTAAGCGCATAGAAGATCGGCGTTCCCGATCCACCGCCGCTCTCGCCGGCGACTTGGAAATTGGCGCCCGGGGCAAGGTATGCAAGTTTGCGCACCTTATCCATAATCTTGTTTTGTTCTTTGCGGCGGTTCTTGTATGTATCCGCGCTCAGCGTTGCGTAGTTTCCGCCTGTGGTCTGGCCAAAGCCGGTTGATTTGTAGCCGACGGTTGAACTAACCGTTTCAATTCCGTCGATTTTCTGAATCGCATCGGAGACGGCGTTCGTGCCTTTTTCCGTAACCGTAATAGGTGTACCGACCGGATAGGTAAGCGACATCCGAATCGTGCCGGTCTGTCCGCCCGGTACGAAGTCAGTTGAAATTGCAGGGAAAACCCACATGACCAATGCTAGCGTAACCGGCACGGCAAAGGTGGCAATTGTCATGCCCCGGTTCTCCCACATCCCTGCAGCGCTACGAACGATGAACCGAAAGATATTACGCTCATAGGCAAAACGGGGAGAATCATCGACGCGTTGACCTATCGCCGCCCGCAGATGGGTGAGGATGATGCCGATCACGCCCTGCCCTTTTTGCTGATAGGCGATTGGCGCAAGTTTGCCGGCTTTTTTGGCACCGCGATATAGCAGTCCGATGCCCAAACCAAGAACCAACAGGACGATCCAAAGGACGTTAGAGCCGCTGGAGACCACTCCGCCACCGAGCAGCAGCACGGCATTTAAGAACAGCACGGAGCACGTGAATACCACGAAGTACCCATGCGCCAGTGAAAAGTTTAACACGCGGACCTTGTACCATTTCAGGATTCGGTCGTACTGTTGTACGAAGGCGTTCAAGACAAGCAGCGCGAGCAAGATAATCCCCACGACGCGTCCATCAAAGAACGGCAGCGGAACGACGTACGCTTGAATGAGGTAGAACGCGACTGCAGCCACCGCAACAACGATATTGACAACCGGTTTCTTTAGCCAGTCTAGCCATTTCGGGTGTCCCTCAGAGCGTTTCTTGACGCTCCAGCGGCCGGCCAACAGCGGCGTGAGCGTAAACGAAACGAGCAACGAGAACAACGTCGCAACGACGACGACCAGCCCGAACTCTTTGAGATACTTGCCGACGATGCCCGGCAGAAACGCGATCGGCGAAAAGACGATTACGTCAACGAGCGTAATCGCGACCGCTGCGCTTCCGATTTCGGTGCGGCCGTTGATGGCTGCTTCCATCGGCGCTTCACCTAAGTCTCGATGGCGCGTGATGTTTTCAAGGACGACGATCGAGTCATCAACCAGAATACCGATGATGAGCGAGAGCCCCATCAGCGACATGAAGTCGAAGGTAAATCCCATCCATTTCATGACTACGAAGGTCGCGAGAATCGAGGTCGGAATCGAGATCATGACGACGGCGGCGTTGCGCCATGCGTGCAGGAAGAGCATCATAACGATGGCCGTTAAGATGATGCCCTCAATGAGCGACTGCCACACGCCGTTGAGTTCTTGCTTCGTGTAATCCGCGGGTGCATCGATCTCGTGGAAGGTGAGCTGCGGAAACTGCGGCTCGATGATCTTGAGCTGATCGCGGACGATCTGCGTTTCCTTGACTTCATCCGCAGTCAAAACCTTATCGAGCTGGATGCGGACGCGCGGCTGACCGTTGTAGCGCGAAAGGTACCGTTGGTCGGCGTAGCTGTCCGTGGCCGTGGCCACGTCTCCGACGCGCAGCAGCTTATTGCTGCTCGCCGGGACCGTGAGCGGAATGGCCGCCAGGTCGGCAGCGCTGTTCACGTCTGCGTGAATGGCCACCGTCGTCTCTTTCGTCGAAGAATCCATGCGGCCGCCGGGCACATTGGCGTTGTTTTGCGCAACCGCGCCGAAGATATCACCGAGCGTGGCGTTGGTACCGAGTAATTGGCCGGGATTGGGCTCGACGTGAAACTCACGCGTCTGCACGCCGCGCGTCGTAACGGTCTGAATATTCGGAATCTGCTTTAAGAGTGGCTCCAAGCGGCTCTTCACGACGTCTGCCAATTGGGTCTTCGAGAGCGAGTTCGAGGAAACGGCCAACAACATCGTCGGCGCCTGGGAGCCGGCCTTGCCAACAAAGGGCGGGTCGAGATCGCTCGGCATAAACACACGCGCGGTATCCACGCGGCGTTGCACGTCGATGGCGGCTAAATCGATGTTGGTATCGGTTTTGAACTCGACGTTGACTTCAGCGGAGCCCTCTTGCGCCGTCGCCGTCACCTGCTGCACGTTTTGAAGATCGTTCATCTGATCCTCAAGCGGCTTGACGATCAGTTTCTCCATAT
>JACRUB010000090.1 GCA_014305015.1 Vulcanimicrobiota bacterium
GTTACTTTCCACGTGACGAATTGCTCGATATCCGGGTGATCGGCGTTGAGAACCACCATCTTTGCGGCGCGACGTGTCGTGCCGCCCGACTTAATCGCACCGGCAGCGCGATCGAAGACTTTCAAAAATGACATTAAGCCTGAGGACGTCCCGCCTCCGGCCAGTTTCTCGCCGGCTCCGCGAATTCGCGAGAAGTTTGCACCACTGCCGGATCCGCCCTTGAAGATGCGCGCTTCACGAATTATTCCATCAAAAAGGCCGCCTTCGTTTACGAGGTCATCATTAATCGACAGAATATAGCACGCTGAAACCTGAGGATGTTCGTACGTGTTCGTCGACCGCTTTACGGAGTAGTCCATCGGGTCGACAAAATAGTGCCCCTGCGCCGGGCCCGCAATTCCGTACGCCCAATGCAAACCGGTGTTGAACCATTGGGGCGAATTGGGTGCGCCGATTTGGCGCGCGAGCATTGCCTGCATCTCATCGTAATAGACGCGCGCATCGTCTTCGGAATCGAAGTAGCCGTTTTTGAAGCCCCAATAGGTCCAGCAACCCGCTAAGCGATTGAAAACCTGACGCGCATCGAGTTCCATCGTGAAATCGGCGCCGTCCGCGGGTTCCGATCGCCACAGCCACTCCGGGACGCCATCTTCGGCAATCCGCTTGAGCTCGGTCGGGACGCCCGCCTTACGAAAATACTTTTGTGCAAGGACATCGACCGCGACTTGCGTCCAGCCGGTCGGAACCATTGCGTCTTTTGCCTCGAACACCACACGGCCGTCGGGATTGACGATGCGCGAGGTGCGTGGCTCGAATTGAATACCGGCATAGGTATCGCCGGGCGCCGAATATATGCGGCGAAACTTCATGGAAGCTCCTTAATCCTCGTGTGGGGGAGGACCCTATTACTTAAGCGGATAGCGGTCGAACACCTGTTCGATTGGGCAGCCCAGGTGCTGATGCTCAGTACATGATATTGTACTACTGGGCTGGCCTAGATACAATATCTAGTGCGAGGGTCCTTGTGCTAAACGTGTGGACAGCCGCAGTTTATTGCGAATAGGACCGCCCTGCCTGTGCATGACCTTTACGGGTAGCGCACAGACTGTGCATAGGTCCGGGGATAGTGAGGAGAACTCTTTTGAGAACATTCAAGAGCTCAAAGATCTCCCTCTCCGGGAGTTCACCCGCGAACGAGGGTGCCGGCGCCGGCTAACCCCTGACGGAGACCCCCGCAAATAACCGCTGCATCTACCCCTTTTTTTATGGCGCCAATGACGGCGTCCATCTTCGGTTTCATGCCGGATGCGCACGCTGGACTTGCCGCAAATGCGCAGGCCTCGTGCAACGACATGGCATGAATTGCCGACGACGGATCGTTCGGGTCGGCAAGAACGTAATCGATATTGCTGACGACGATGTAGACGTCAGCGCGCAGCGCGGACGCGATCGCGCCGGCCGCCGTGTCGGCGTTGACGTTGTATGCGCAGCCGTGGTCGGATGCAAGTGCGAGCGGCGCGACGACCGGAACGTACCCGGCATCAAGCAGCGTCAGCAGTAGGCGCGGATCGACCGATTGGATTTTCCCGACAAATCCAAGATCGGATCCGTCGGGAGCGCACGATTTCGTAGCCGAGAGTAGCGCGCCGTCCTGTCCGCTCACGCCGACAGCCGCGATCCCGAGCTGCGCGCAGCCGCGCACTAGCCGTTTGTTCACGCTGCCGCATAGCACGCGTTCGGTAATCGTAAGCGTGGCAGAATCGCTCACGCGCAACCCGTTCACTCGCGTGGTTTGAATGTTGCTCTCGGCCAGAGCCGCATCGATTTCCGGTCCGCCGCCGTGGACGAGCACAAACTGCCAGCCTTCATGAAGAAGGCCGGCTAAATCGGAAAGGACGGGATCGGGGCCGCCTTGGGCCATCGCGTTCCCGCCGTACTTCAGGACCGCAAGCATGCGATGCCACTTGCAATTTTATGCATAACGTGTATAAATATACAACTATGTACGCAATCGCGCCAGCCCCCAGCCTCCAGGGACGGCACTTTCTGCAGGCGTCGGATTTCAGCAGTGCCGAGATCCGGGCCGTGCTCTCGCTCGCGGGATATCTCAAAAGCCGCCGGTCAGGCGAGCAGCTCACCATGTTGCGCGGCAAGACCTTAGGCATGCTCTTTGAGAAGCCGAGCCTGCGCACGCGCGTCTCGTTTGAAGTCGGGATGACGCAGCTCGGCGGCCAGGTCATGTTTGCGAGCGGTGCGGAGTTTATGGTCGGCTCGCGCGAAACGCCGGAAGACGCTGCGCGCGTTCTGTCTCGCTACGTGGATGCGATCGTGGTGCGCACGCACGCGCACGAGCCGCTCGAGCGGTTTGCGCACGCGGCAACCGTGCCCACGATCAACGGACTCTCCGCCGAGGCGCATCCGTGCCAAGCGCTGGCCGATCTGCTCACGATTCAAGAACGGTTCGGCGCGCTGGCCGGCTTGACCATTGCGTATATCGGCGACGCCGGCAACAACGTAGCGAAGTCGCTTGCGGAAGCCGCCGTCTTGTGCGGCGTGACCGTGCATTTCGGCGCACCCGCAAGTCATAGCGCCAAAGAGTCGTTTCTCGCGCATCTACAGCGTCTTGGTAAACCACATGGCGCAACCGCGCGAGCTTTTCGCAATCCGACCCGGGCCGTGCGCGGCGTTGATGTGGTGTATACGGACGTATGGACCTCTATGGGTGAGGAAGCACTCAAAGAACGCAATGCTGCATCGCTCATACCGTACGCAATTACGCAAGAGTTGCTTGCGTATGCCCAGCCGCATTCCATCTTTATGCACTGCTTGCCGGCACATCGCGGAGAAGAAGTAAGCGCGGCGGTCATCGACGGCTCGCAAAGCGTCGTCTTCGATCAGGCCGAGAACCGCATGCATGCACAAAAAGCCTTACTCGTTGCCCTCTTGACCGACTTGCGAGGAATTCCGGTATGAAAGAACGCCGCCAGCGCGCGAGTCTCACGTTGATCGCCACCAGACCAATTCGCTCTCAAGAAGAACTTGCGGCGCTCTTGGAATCCAAAGGCTACGAAACAACACAGGCAACTATTTCACGCGATATCAAGGAGTTAGGCTTGGCTAAGGTCCCTCTCAAAGACGCAGACGGTCAACAATTCAAGTATGTCTTGCCGAACGCAACGATTAATTTCGCGAGCCGTTTGCACCGCGTCGTTTCAGAAGTGGTGCTCGACATAGCTGGAAGTGTGAACCTCATCGTGCTCCACACCCATCCGGGTAGCGCGATGATGGCGGCGGCCGCGGTCGATGAAGCGGGCTGGGATGAAGTTATCGGCACCATTGGCGGCGACGATACGATTCTCGTAATTCTGCGCGCGCCTGCGGATTTGCCGGTCGTCATGCAGCGCTTTGCAGATCTCAAAGTGGCGGCTGCATCGTGAAGAAAATTGTTCTGGCGTATTCGGGCGGTCTGGATACCTCCGTCCTGCTCAAGCAATTTATTTTGGACGGTTATGATGTGATTGCGCTCACGGCGGATCTCGGCGAAAGCGACGGCACGGCCGGCGCCGGTGCGACCGATGCGTTGCAGGCAGTCAAACAAAAGGCGCTCGATTTAGGGGCGAGTGCCGCTCTTCTGGTTGATGCAAAAGAGCGGTTCATCGCGAACTTCGCATACAAAGCTTTACATGCAAACGCTCTGTATGAAGGCGTTTATCCGCTCTCGGCTGCACTCTCGCGCCCGCTGATCGGCGAGTTGCTTGTTGAAGCGGCACATGCACATGGCGCCGGGACCGTCGCGCATGGTTGCACGGGCAAAGGCAACGATCAAGTTCGCATCGAGCTTGCGGTGCGGTCGCTCGATCCGAAGCTTGTCTGTCGCGCCCCGCTGCGGGAGAAGCCGCTCTCGCGGCCCGATGCAATCGAATTTGCAAAGGCCAATTCAGTACCGGTGTCATCTACGAGTGAAAAGCCGTACAGCGTGGACGCAAACTTGTGGGGGCGCTCCATTGAAGCCGGTGTCCTGGAAGACCCGTGGACTGCACCGCCGCAGGATGCCTATGCGTGGACAGCCGCGCCGCAAGATTACCCCTCGCAAGCAGCTGAGCTCGTAATCACCTTGCAGGCCGGGATTCCCTCGATGAACGGAGGTCGCGGCGCGAACTTCGTTGCCGAGCTCAATGCGCTCGCCGGAAAGCATGGCGTCGGGCGCATCGACTTGGTTGAAGATCGTGTGATCGGCGTCAAATCGCGGGAGGTCTATGAGTGTCCCGGGTCCGTTACGCTGATTGAGGCACACAAGACGCTCGAACGACTGGTACTCACGCGCGATGAATTGCGCTTTAAAGCCGGAGCCGATCAAAAGTATGGCGAGCTCGTCTATGATGGCCTTTGGACATCACCGCTACGCAATGCGCTTGATGCGTTCAACGCATCGTCTGCGATGCGGCTAACCGGTGAGGTGCGCGTACGCCTCCATCACGGCAAAGCGACCGTCACGGGCGTGCGTTCACCGTTTGCGTTGTACGAGGAACGTCTGGCAACCTACGGACATGGAGATCTTTTCGATCATCATGCGGCCGCCGGGTTCATTGCACTCCACGGCCTGCCGCTGGAATTGCACGCAAAGAGCGTGCACACTGCCCTGCAACCGGCTTCCTAATGGGCGTAGAAACCCTCCAATGGGGCGGCCGGTTTTCCGCCGCGCCCGATGCGGATTTGCTGCAATTCGGCTCGTCACTCTCGGAAGATCTCGTCCTTGCAGCGTTTGACGTACAGTGCTCGCAGGCGCATGTAACGGCACTCGAACAAGGCGGCGTTATTTCCACTGCCATCGCAGCGTCGTTGAAGCAGGCGTTGTTCCAAGTCTGGGACGAGATAGCGTCGGGGGCTTTTGCGATCTTTGCACAAAGCTGCGCAGCCGAAGATATCCACGGCGCGATCGATCAACGCGTGCGGACTCTCTGTGCCGGTGATTCCGGCGAGTGGCTGCACGCAGGGCGCAGCCGCAACGATCAAGTCGCGACGACGCTTTTGCTCTACGTTCGCGATCGCGCCCGGATGGCCAAAGAGACCTGTCTTGCGCTGGCCTCGCATCTGCTCGAGCGGGCGAGTGCGGAACTCTCGGCCCGCAGTGCGCTTAGCGCGATAACGCATTGGCAGCCGGCACAGCCGATTCTGCTTGCGTATTGGCTCGAGGCAGTTGCTGAAATGATCGTGCGCAGCGCAAGCCGGTTTGCGGCCGTGCAGAAGAGCGCCCGGCAGGCGTGTCCGCTCGGCTCGGCCGCCGTTTGCGGTTCAACCCTGCCGCTCGACCGGAGCGCATCTGCAAACGAACTCGGCTTTGCGGCACCCTCGCGCAACGCGATGGATGCGATCGGCACGCGCGATGTTGCGCTGGATTTATTGCATGGATTCTCGCGTGCGCTTAGCGATACCGCGCGCGTGTGCACCGAGCTTATTATGTGGGCGACCCCGGCGTACGGGTATATTCGGCTCGACGATGCGGCCTCAACCGGCTCGAGTCTGATGCCGCAGAAGCGCAATCCGGATCCGTTCGAACTCGTCCGAGCGGCAGCCGCGGTTTTGAACGGGTCCTATTCTGCCGCCGTGGCGAGCGTTAGCGGAATTCCGCTCTCGTACCATCGTGATTTGCAAGAAACCAAAGCGCTCGTTCTCGCTGGATCGGAGAAGGGTCTCGGGGCGCTCCGGGCATTCGCGCGCGCATTCAAACACATCCATTTTCTGACTGATAAGATGGCTGCGAACGCGCAAACCGGCTTCACGATCGCAACCGACGTTGCGGACTCCCTTGTACGCGATGGCCTCTCACCCAAGCGCGCACATGCGACGGTCGGCGAAATGGTGCTCCACGCCGAGAAAAGTGGCGCAGAAAACCTCAAGGGCATCGGCGACGTCGCGCTCGACGCGCGCGGCTCGATCGAAGCAAAGCAAACGATTGGATCGACCAACCCGGCCCAGGTTGCGGCTGCAATTGCTGCGCTGCGCTCTGAGATCGAGGCGCTTTCATGATCCGCGCGCATGTTTACGGTGCGTCGGGCTACGCGGG
>JACRUB010000164.1:0-3672 GCA_014305015.1 Vulcanimicrobiota bacterium
GATGTTCGAAGCGATCCACGGTTCGGCACCGCGCCGTGCCGGCCAAAATTTGGCCAACCCGTCCGCTCTTCTGCTCGGCGCCGTCATGATGCTCAATCACATCCATCAGAGCGAGGTCGCAGAGACCGTGCACAACGCCTGGCTAAAGACGATGGAAGACGGCATCCATACCTACGATATTTATAAAGACGGCACGAGTAAGCAGAAAGTCGGTACGCGCGAGTTTGCCGACGCGGTCATCGAGCGTCTGGGTCAGCAGCCCTCAACGCTTAAGCCCGTGCGTTATAACGAACGCGCCGCGATGGATCTGCATCCGCGCCCATTCAAACCGATGGAAGAGAAACGCCTGGTCGGAGTAGACGTGTTTGTGGACTACACCGGCGGCGGCCCGAACGATCTCGCGACTATGCTCAAGCCGCACATAAAAGAGGGCCTGAGCTTGCAAATGATCAGCAATCGCGGAACAGCTGTGTGGCCAAATGGGTCGCCGGAGACCTTCCTTTCCGATCATTGGACGTGCCGCTTTATCGCGGACGGTCCGCACACGGTAAGCCATCACACGGTCGTCGAGCTGCTTGGGGAACTTGCCAGCCACGATTTCGATTTTATTAAGACCGAACTGCTCTACACGTTCGACGGAAAGCCCGGGTTCTCACTGGCCCAAGGTCAGTAGTGGCCGAACTCGTCCGATACAGAGTCGTCCGCCGCGCGGTCTTGGGATCATCGCACACCTACACGGGTAATTGCAGGCATGGGCTCACGGCGGTTGATGGCACACACTACGAAATGGGTAAACCGCATTCGCTTGAGATTCATGAGTACGGTTCGGACATATTTTATCTATTCTATCTGGACGCCGGTGGTGAAATGCTGACGGACTCACTGCATTCGGATCTGCAAGGCGCTTTGGAACAAGCTGAATTTGAATTTCTGATTCAACCCGGTGAGTGGGAGGCCGTCTCTGAGGATCGCGAATACTGGAATGAACCAAGCGAGTTGGCGCAAACGCTTGTCGAAGCCCTTCGTGCAAAGTACCCGCCTGCCTGATGCGTAAGCCGGCCCCGCCTCTGACGGATAAGCTCAACGCCGCGCAACGCAACCTCGCACAAGACAGATATCTCGTCGCTGCTGCGGGACCTTGGCTCTGCGTCGGGTCGCGCGACGGTAGCGCACAACATCACACCCTTCCCTGTACGCTCTCGGCTGCATTTGTGACAGTGATGGAGGATCGAGATAATGTGCGCGCTCAAGGAGCCAGACGCGAACTGGTTGCGCGCCTTGAAGCCTGCGCGCGGTCGCACACCTGCCATACGACCTGGGTTGGTGCGGATGCCAAAACCGGGACACGGCATTTTACGAAGGCTTGGTTACACGCGAATCGCGGACCGCATGATCAAAGATAAACCCGTGCAAATTTGATACGCATCGTCAGTCTCTTGCCGAGCGCAACCGAGATTCTCTTTGCGATCGGCGTGGGAGACCAGGTGGTGGGCATCACGCACGAATGCGACTATCCGCCGGAGGCACAAGGCCTGCCGCGTCTGACTGCAAGCTCGCTGCCCGCAGCGGGGACCTCGGCCGAAATCGACCGGCACGTGCGCAAGAGCTTGCATGAAGGTTCCAGTTTATACCATCTTGACTCCGGGTTGCTCGAACAATTAAAGCCCGACTTGATCATCACCCAGGAGCTGTGTGAAGTGTGCGCGGTTTCTTATCATCTTGTCGAGACCGCCGCTAAGCGCTTGAAATCCGATCACCGAATCCTTTCTCTGGAGCCTTCTTCGCTCGAGGATGTATACGCCAATATTCAGACGGTCGGAACAATCACGGGCGCGCAGGACGCCGCAAACCGCCTTGTTGGCGAAATGCAATCGCGCGAAGATAACCTGCGCGCAGAATACGAACACCATGCGCATCCACGCACGCTCGTGCTCGAATGGACGGATCCGCCTATGAGCGGGGGGCATTGGACGCCTGGTCTCGTCGAGATTGCCGGCGGAATGCCCGTCCTGTGCAATCCAGGCCAGAACTCCGTAGTGCTTGACTGGGACGCAATTGCTAAGGAGGCGCCTGATGTGATCATCGTCGCGCCGTGCGGATACGATCTCGAGAAGACCAATCAAGCGATTGAGGGCTTGCAATACCTACCGGAATTCGCGCACCTGCGCGCGCACCGCGAGGAACGCGTCCACGCTGTCGACGGAAACGCTTATGTGAATAGGCCGGGTCCGCGCTTAATCGACACAGCCGAAATCTTTGCACGGCACATTCACCAAAGCTAGACTCCTTCGTTTACTCCTATGCCGCCTAGGGAACATCTGAGCATATAAATGGAGGAAGAAAAAACATGGCTGATGATCAGCACAGTATCACTACCTACCTCAGCGATATGCTGGCACTCGAGCGGCATATTCTCATTCCCTTCCAGACACAACTCAAAGATGACGACTTCTCGGAGTACTCGGATACCCGCACGCTGTTGACCAACCTGGGTAATGTCACGCAGCGGCATATCGAAGCGCTCGATAAACTTCTGAAGAACCTCGGCGGTCATGAAGCCTCGCCGATCAAGAGTACCGTAAGCGCAATTGAGGGCTTTTTTGCCGGCGCGATCGACATGATGCGCAAGACAAAGGTTTCAAAAGCATTACGCGACGATTATACCGCACTCTCGCTCTGTTGTGCCGGCTACACCATGCTCAATGCAACGGCGAACGCGATGGGTAGCACTGAGGTAGCCGAGCTAGCCAATCGCCACCTGCGCGACTACGCGCAAATGGTTATGGCAATTGCGGAAGCGCTGCCGGCGGTCGTTGTTCAAGAACTCCAGGATATCGGCTTGAGCGTCGAGACCGGAACAATTGAGCAATCAGTCCAAGCTACGCAAGCCGCATGGCGCCCATCCGGCAGCACCGCGACGGTAACTACAGCGACAACCGGATAGATCTAGAGATGTGAGGTGTCATTGAGAGTTACCACTGCGGGGCCTTGGCCTCCGGTGGTAACTCTCGTGATGCTCGCGGGCAGGAGACGCACGCCTTTGGACGGCGTGTCTTCACCGAACATTGCGTAGAGCCCGGCGTGAATACAGCCGGCGTGGGCGACGAGCGCCACGCGCCTTTCCGGTCTTGCGAGGACTTCATCGAGCACGTTGCGCACGCGGGCGACCAGCGTTGCAAATGATTCGCCGCCGTCGGGAACGTACGCAGTTGGATCCGTCAAGTTGAGCTCGGCGGCCGCGGGAAAACGTGCCAGTATCTCTTCCCACCGCAAACCTTCCCACGCACCGAATCCTCGCTCGCGCAAGCGAACGTCACGTTCGACCGGTGTCTCCCGGCCTTGTGCGATCATTTGTGCCGTCTGGAACGCCCGCGAAAGATCACTACTGAGAATACGATCGAAATGCACAACCGCGAGCGCCGATGCAGCCGCGCGCGCCTGCGCTTGTCCGTCATCGTTTAGCGGGATATCGCTGTGGCCCTGAAAGCGCCCGTCAACGTTCCAACCCGTGATCCCGTGACGAATGAGGTACAGTTCTTTTGCTATCCTTGCTGCTCCAGGAGATCCGCCATGTCGTTCGCATGCTCTTCTTCGACCGCGAGAATCTGTTCCATCAGTCTGCGCGAGGTTGGATCCTTATCGCCGAAATAGCGAATAATCTCGGTGTAGGAT
>JACRUB010000164.1:3682-6053 GCA_014305015.1 Vulcanimicrobiota bacterium
GTGTAGGATTCGATTGCAATGCGTTCGGCGACGAGATTCTCTTTAATCATGTCGACGAGGTTCTTGCCTTCGACATATTCTGAATGGCTGCGTGTCTCCAGGCCCTTCGGACTAAAGTCCGGCGCCCCGCCGAGTTGCGTGATACGCTCCGCTATCGTATCGGCGTGGCCTTGCTCTTCGTTCGCGTGCTGCAGAAACTCCGCCGCAACGGAATCTTTATTGATGCCGCGAGCCATAAAGTAGTGCCGCTTATAGCGCAAGACGCAGACGATTTCCGTCGCCAGTGCCTGATTGAGGATATCGATGACCTGCTTGACGTCGCCTTTGTAGCTATGGGTGATGGGTCCTTTTTCCATGTGCTCTCGGGCACGCCGGCGCAACTCCGCCACGTCTGAAAGGAACGGGGTCTTGGTATCCGACACAATACTGCTCCCATGTATTCTTAAGGTGTTATAAGGGGCTCTTACCCGTTCAACCCACCCAAGTCCCGTGGGGTTCTAACCGCTCACAACGCTTGACCGGATGGGTCGGCAACGATTCCGGCGAGATGGCCGCTCACGCACTCATCGCGCAGTTCCCACTTGCCGTCTTCTACTGTAAACCAGGCATAAGCACCGTTGAGCACGCGGCCTTCCCAGAAGTGGGAAAGACTGCGGTTGCGGCGCTCGACAAGCGCGACGCGAATGACCGCATCATGCGTCACGAGCAATGTGTCTGATCCCGGCATGAAACTGTGTGCAAAGGATTCCCAGCGGCGCAAGACCTCGACCACGCTCTCGCCGCCTTCGAACGAAACAACGTGCGGTTCGTTGCGCCATTGGCGGTAGCGCTCGGGATCGTTCTGCGCGAGTTCGTCGCGATAGCGTCCTTCCCAAAGACCGTGCGCAATTTCCAGCAAGAGTGGTTCTTCTTGGACTGTTTGTTCCAACGCGTGGGCCGTGGGCGCGGCCGTTTGCAGGCAACGGCGTAGCGGACTGCTGATAACGCGTCCGATTCTATACGCGTTCATCGCTTGCGCCAATGCTTGCGCCTGCGCGAGACCCTTAGTCGAGAGTTCGGACTCGAGCCTGCCCTGATAGCGTCCGGCGACGTTCCACGTCGTCTCACCATGGCGCGCAAGAAACACGTTGGGCATACTAGATCTCGAGCGCCCGCACGGAGCGAATTGCGGGAACAAGCGCAAGCGCCTCAAGCGTCCGTGCATCCGGCGCGCGGTCCACTGAGAGGACCATTATCGCCTCGCCACCTTCGGTCGATCGCGCAACTTGCATTGTGGAAATATTCACTCCCGCATCTCCCATGATCATGCCGACCCGCCCGATGATGCCCGGCACGTCGCTGTGGTGCGTGAGGAGCATGGAGCCGCTGGGGTTGGCGTCGATCTCGAACCCATCGATCTCGACGATCCGCAATCCGTGATGCAATGAGGTTCCGACGAGGGTATGCGAACCCGCGGTAATTGCTAGTGATGATGCGAACGAATCGCGCGCGGCGCGTGAACGCACTTCAACGTCTAAGCCGCGTTCCCGGGCAATTGCTTGCGCATTAACAACGGACACACGGCGGTCGGTCGTTCGCTGCAAGAGTCCGGAGAGAAATGCGGTGACCAACGGGCGGCTATCAAGTTCTGCAATTTCACCTCGCAGGGTCATGACGACCGGCATCAACTGTGCCGGGGACCCAAGTTGCGGATGTAGGATGCCGAGCCGGTATGCGAGGTCCACATACGGCCGCAGTTTTTCCGCATCGGCACCGTGCGGCGTGGGGGCGTTGACCGCCCCGTCGGCCGGCCGGCCGTGCAGGACGTTTACCAAGTCCGCGGCGAGTTCGGTCGCGATGCGCGCCAATGCCTCGTGCGTCGACCCACCTAAGTGGGGTGTTGCAACGACACGCGGATGCGCGAGGAGTGTCGCCCCGGTGCTTCCCGCGATGGGTGGTTCACCCTCGACCACGTCGATTGCAGCCGCTCGCACGTGCCTCGATTCCAAAGCAGCGAGCAGCGCCGCTTCGTCAATGATGCCACCTCGTGCACAGTTTATAAGGATCGCACCATCTTTAAGTGCGCAGATACGCGCGGCGTTCACCATCCGCGCTGTTTGCTCGTTGAGTGGAACGTGCAAGGTGACGATATCGGCGCGCGACAGCAGCTCTGCTAAGGAAAGCAGTTCGACGCCGTGGGCTTCGGCACGCGACGGGGAGATGAATGGATCGCACGCGATAACGTGCATGCCGAAAGCTTGCGCGCGGGTCGCAATCCCACCGCCGATGCGGCCGAGACCTACGACCCCGAGCGTCTTCTCATAGAGTTCGTTTCCGATGAACGGAGCGCGTTTCCCCTCCCCCGCTTTGATCGAAGCGTAGGCTTGCGGCG
>JACRUB010000001.1 GCA_014305015.1 Vulcanimicrobiota bacterium
TTGGTTTCTTAGCGTTTGCCTAAGAAGGCTTCGTAGATATCTGATGTCGTCAGGGTTGCCGAAAGCGCAAGCGTTCCCCCGGTGAGGCCTTTACCAACGCACATTATGTCAGGATTTAGGCCAAGTTGCTCCGTCGCGAACATCGTCCCGGTGCGCCCAAAACCCGTGGCAATTTCATCCACAATCAGAAGCGGCTTATCGTCATGCGGCCGATTCTGAACAGCGGTAGCGTCCGAATCAGAAGCTTCTCGAAGCATGTCGTACAACTCACGCGGCACCAGCCGAATCCCAGCCGCTGCCTGCACCAGCGGTTCCACAATAATCGCCGCGACGTGCGGTGCATGCATTACCTCAGCGGTTTGCGCGTATGGGACGCTTTCAAATGTAATATCTCCGAATCGCGACTTGAACACTTCGATGTCAGACACGCTCATCGCGGCCGCGGTATCCCCGTGGTACGAAGAAGCCAAACGAACGAATCGAGTGCGCCTCGGCTGTCCGACATTCTGCCAATATTGAATCGCGATCTTAAGCGCTACTTCCACCGCGCTTGCGCCGTCACCCGAAAAGAACGCATGTTCCAGATCAGTCAGAGCACATAAACGCGACGCAAGTTCTTCTGCCACCGGATTCGTCGCTCCAAGCAGCGTCGAGTGATCGAGCGTTGCGGCCTGCTTCACGATTCGCTCAGTTATGTAGGGATGACAATGTCCGTGAATCGTCGTCCAAATCGACGAGACCGCGTCGAATAAGCGGTGCCCATTACCATCGATCAAATAATTGCCTTCCCCACGCACGAAATTGCGCGAAGGCGCATCGGAGTTCTGCATCTGCGTAAACGGCAACCAGAGATGGGAGGACACCCTATGGCATTACTTCGCAAGGGTTCTCGTCCCTTGACGACAAACATCGGCGCCTCGCGCCATGCCGCATTCAACTGTACTCCGCTCGATTCAAATCCTACGAATCGAAACTCTTCAGTTTCGTGACCCGGTGCGACTCCGTGATCCGCGAGCCATCCCAGCGAAACTGAAGATAGCCCTCGAGGCGGCAACGCGTTATCAGTCGGGGGCGAAAGGCGGCAATGCAGGTTCCTCCCACGTGCCGCACGCTGTTGAACACGACGCCGTCCACTGAATTTTCCGCATACAGCTTTGCGCCGTATTGCTGCGAAGTCGAATAGTCCACCGGATGATACAGCTTAGAGCGTGCGCTCTTATCGGTGACGTCGTCATACGAACCGCCGATTGCCGCGACGTAGACGCGCTTGTCTACCACGCCGCCGGGCTCGTGATTCTCCCGAAGGAACTTTTCAGTGTGGAAACGCGATTCGTACTGCGCGGTCTCGAGGTCGTGCGACGCATAATAGACTCCGTAGGAGCCGTCGCAAAAGCGCCCAGCAACTGAATAGGCAAATGACGCCATGATCGGCGTTGTGTTCGGTCCCGAGATTCTGTCCGCTGGGCGCACCTTACGGAAATCGCCGGCTTCCATTAGAACCCGGGGATTCGTTAGGGCTTCGAGTGCGAGTACTTTCTCAAAATCACGAGGATCCGAAATACGATCGTAAATGCTACGCGTCGGATAGATGGTCGAGATGAGCCGGTAGCTCTTGACCCATCGAACTTTCTTTACCACCCACGCTTACCGTCCAAGTAGCGGCGAACGTCCACAATGCGTTCTAGGCCCCCCGAGAGCATGTATGCAAGCGCGCTGTGACCCTTGAAAAGCGCGGCCTCGTTCGGCCGCTTGATCCAACTGTCGGCCGACTCGTGGCGCGGCAGAAGAATGTTGATGGACTTGTAGATGCCCAAGATGTGCGAAACGCGATCGAGCTGATCGCGCTGCAGGCGCGCAGTATCCGGGGCTTTAGCCCACTTATAAAAGGTTGATTCCGGAATCGATCCCAGAAGCGCGCGCTGCTCGACCGGCGAGAGACGCCAGAGTCCCGCGATCCGAAAGAACGTCTTTAACGCAATGCCCGAGAGCTGCTCGCTCGCTTCCCCCGATCGTATAACCCGTGCCGCTAGCGCCATGGTCTAATTATAGAGCATATCGTCAAATCGCTCCATTTAGAGACTACGCGCCCGGCGCCAAAAGTGTCGGGACAGAGCGCCGCCGGCCGCGATGGCACCAAACACGACCAGAGCGGCGATCACCCGGGACCACCAAGTCGGCCGGGCGTTGAGCAGTGAGACATCTGGGGGCCCCTCGAGCGGCAGCAAAAGTGCACGGATCTGCGATGCCAGAATCGGGCTCGGCGCAGTATCGGCATTCGCGAGAACGATGACGGCCACGCCGCTCGGATACGCTAGCACATCCATTGCTTTATAACCGGCGACGGTACCATCGTGCCACCCCACTGTTTGCGCCCCATAATTGTAAGCGAACAGACCCTCACCATATGGACTCCTGCCCGCCGGCAGTTCAACGGGTGCCGTCATCTCTTTGAGTAGCCGATGAAATCGTGGAAGGTTAAAAAGTGCGGCGTTCCAGTGGGCCAGATCGCTTGCACTCGATCGAAGTCCTCCGGCTGCCAGTGTAAGGTGCGAATCGAATTGCGGTATCGGCACGGGCCCCACATCCGTCAACGTGTAGCCTTGTGCTTCATCAGCGCCGAGCCCAGTGTCCAGCCCCGTCGAGTTCATCTTCAGCGGACCGAATATGCGATCGTGAAGCAATGACCCGATAGGCTTGCCGGTGACCCGTTCAGCAACGAACCCCAGTAAAAAATAGTTAGAATTCGAATATTCGAATTGTGAGCCCGGCATAAAGTGCAGCGGGAGCCGGCCGATCTCCCGTATCACCGCATCGGTACGAACGTGTCCGGGAATCTCCGCTGGAAAGGATCGTACGATAAACTCTGCAGTGTTGTAGTCGGCCAACCCGGAGGTCTGGCGCAACAAATCCGCGATGCGAATATGCCGATCGAAGCCCGGAAAGAACTGCTGCACCAAACTATTTTGATGCAAACGCCCCTCGGAGATCAGCTGGAGGATGAGCGCCGCGGTAAACTCTTTGGTGGCGGAACCAATTGCATACCGAGTGTTATCGTCAGCGGGCGAATGCGTCTTGAGGTTGCGAGTGCCATACCCTTTTGCGAAAACGACGCGGCCTTTTTGTAGAACCGCTACGGAAAAGGCGGGCGTGCGGCTGCGCGCGAGTGCGCCCGAAACCAGGCTGTCGATCTGAGCAGCAATGGTACTCGGTAGCAACACCGCAAGAAGAAAGGCCGCGATTTGCAAAGATGCGCTCTAGGTGGCGGTTCCCTGTGCGCGCCAGGCTGTGAACCATCTGCCATCTTCACGCACAAACATCAACACCTCGTCGCCCTCCCGATCGTACTCTGAGTCATCCATCGCGTAAGAGATGTTCCACCTGTACTTGGCTGTTGCCATATCATCGAAGATGTCTATAACCGGCTCTGAAGTGGCGAATGAGATCACCTTGGCAGCGCTCGCGAAGCCCACATAGGATTGGATGCAAGCCTCCTTGCCCTCGGCAATCAATTTGAACTCCGGCCCGCGGATCACCATATCTTTGTGAAAGATCTCACCGAGCACCGTCCGTATTGCGTTCGCGTCGGTCGTCAGAAAGACGTCGTTGACGGCCTTTACGAGCTCGCCGATCTGCCGACGATCTCGCGATCCGTCGTCTACGATGGATCGACTCGTTCGTCGATCGAGACGTTGTACAGGAACAGGAACTTATGCCACTCGCCGGGCAGCGTGTTCCGCTTTACTTGAATCCACGGAATGTATTTCGGCTGCTTAGGCTTGCGTTTAAGTTGCATGTTCGCGTGTTCGGGCGTGCGATTGTTCTTGCGGTTGTTGCAATACATACATGCACACACCAGATTTTCCCAAGTTGAGGGTCCGCCCTTGCTCTTTGGATGTACGTGATCGACCGTCATGAGCCGATCGCGGCGGACGCCGCAATACTGGCACGTGTAATCGTCACGGAGCAAAATATTCTTTTTGGTGAGCGCCACCTTTTGCATCGGACGCTTGATGTAATACAGCATCCGGATAATCGAAGGCATCTTCATCTCGTAGCTCGGCGCGTGCAAGATGCGGTCGTGGCGGTGCACGACCTCTGCCTTCCCGGAGAATATCAATTTAACGGCGCGTTGAAAGTTGGTAATGTTTAGCGCTTCATAAGTGAAGTTCAAGACGAGCACTTCGCTCACGGAGTCACCTCAGCAAGCAGGGCTACAACGCAGAAAGCGAGACAAGCATGCCTCGCTTCCGCGCGAAAATTCGTCGAGGTCGTCGGCCTCGGCCTAGGTCGGTCCGTAAAATCGAGCGCTTGCGGACTCATAGCGCCGGAAGACTTACGCGGCGGTCGAGTGCTTCCCTATCGCCGCGCTCCCCGCGACCATGCTTAAGAAATATTTATGAACCCGCCGGTCCGGTCCCATCTCCGGATGAAACGAGGATCCGAGCATGTGTCCTTGCCGCACGAGTACGCCGTGTCCGTCGACCGACGCAAGCACTTCAACGCCGGTACCGGTGCGCTCGATCCACGGGGCACGAATGAATATTGCAGGAAACGGATCCGTTCCGAGCGCCGGAATATCGAGCTCGACTTCGGCAGATGCGACCTGCCGGCCGAACGCGTTGCGCCGCACCGAAACGTCGATAAGATCGAGCGTCGGCTGATCCGGCATCCCCACCACATCGCGCGCCGCTACAATCAAACCCATGCACGTGCCCCACAGCGGCATGCCATCTTTAACGCGGTTGCGGATGGGTTCGAAAAGTTCAAACCGCTCAAGCAGCTTGATGACCGTAGTGGACTCGCCACCCGGAATAATAAGCGCCGAGACGCGGTCGAGATCAGCGAGCGTTTTTACTGGTAGGGCCTCGGCTCTTGATTCCTCGAGCGCGCACAAATGCTCGATAACGTTGCCCTGCAACGCCAGGACGCCGACGGACATTAATTGCCTCTATGCGCGAGCAGCTCAGACTCCGGCAGCTTGCGCAGATCGATGCCTTCCATCGCGCTTCCCGAGAGCGACTTCGAGGCGGCGACGACAACTTTTGGATCGTTGAAATGCGTCGTCGCATCGACGATCGCTTTTGCAAACGCTTTCGGATTGCTTGATTTGAAGATACCGCTGCCGACAAAGATGCCTTCGGCGCCGAGTTGCATCATGAGTGCGGCATCGGCCGGCGTTGAGACACCGCCGGCGCAGAAAAGCACGACCGGGAGTTTGCCGCTTTTCGCAATCTCTTTGATCAGTTCGAGCGGAGCACCGATATCGCGGGCGCGCGCAACGAGCTCTTCTTTGGAAACCGCGTGCAGTTCCGCAATTCCGTCGCGGATCGCGCGCATATGGCGTACGGCTTCAACGATATTTCCGCTGCCGGCTTCACCCTTGCTGCGAATCATCGACGCACCTTCGGCGATGCGACGAAGCGCTTCACCTAAATCTTTGGCTCCGCACACAAACGGAACTTTGTAGTCGTGCTTATCGCAGTGGTACTTATCGTCCGCGGGCGTGAGCACTTCGGATTCGTCGATGAAATCGACACCGAGTTCTTGCAAGGCTTGCGCCTCGGCAAAGTGGCCGATACGAACCTTAGCCATAACCGGAATCGTTACGGCGTCCATGATGCGCTGCACCAGTTCGAGATCACTCATACGCGCAACGCCGCCCATCGCGCGGATATCCGCGGGAATACGCTCGAGCGCCATGACGGCCACGGCGCCGGCTTCTTGGGCGATAACCGCTTGCTCCGGGGTCACGACGTCCATAATGACGCCGCCTTTGAGCATCTGGGCAAGGCCGCGTTTGACGGTTACGGTTCCGGTTTGAGTGTTCTCCATGTCCCTATCATATCAGCCATATCCAATGGAGACATTAGGGATTATCGCCAGCGCCTGTGGCGCGGGCGATAATCCCGGGCAGCCGAGAGTTCCAGTGGCGCGATTTACTTGCTGGGCGGCGGGTTCGAGGGGCCGAGGAGTGGCGTGGTTTCCGGGGTGGGCATGTTCTTCGGGTTAGTGTTGATCTGCTAGGGCGTCGGGTGCA
>JACRUB010000130.1:0-4171 GCA_014305015.1 Vulcanimicrobiota bacterium
TCTTTCCCGGCGTCGCTGCTCGGGGCGGAAACTTGCCTGCCAGGATTTGGTCGCGAATTTCCGAGAGACCCGTGTCGAGCGAGAGCGCTTGCGCCTCGGATTTTGTGAACTTCATTCCATTGTATTGCGCCGGATTATGCGAGGCGGTAATCATGACGCCACCGTCATAGCCATACTTTCCGACCGCAAAATACAGCGCATCCGTCGAGACCATGCCGACGTACACCACATCCGCGCCCGCTTCGGTCGCGCCACGCGCGAACGATTCGAAGAGTTTCTCGCCTGAAGGACGCATGTCGCGACCGACTACGATGGTCTTGGCGGAAAGTAATGCGACGAAAGCCCGGCCGATTTCGTAGGCCACATCGTCTGTAAGCTCAGCCGGATATATTCCACGAATGTCGTAGCTCTTAAAAATCGCCGGATTCAGTTGCGTTTGCATGACCGGAAAATTTCGGAGGCTCTACTGGCCAACCCTGTGTTTCGGTCCGCGGGGACCCTAACCGCTACAGCGATTCTTATTTTCGCGCTGCTCATTGGAGTTAGTGGTGCCTTCACCACGCGCGCCCAGATCCGCGCCTCCTTCGACCGCGAGAAGAGCATTCAAAGCGCGCAGCTTGCTTTGGAAGAACTCCTTCGCGTGCAACTCGATGAAGAAACCGGTGTGCGCGGCTTTGCGATCACGCACGATACGACGTTTCTAGATCCCTATTACTCCGCGATTTCCCGGTACACTCCGCTCGAGCGGCAACTGCACCAGACGCTAGTAGACGAAAAAATGTCTCATGGGCTTCTGGCGCTCGCTGAGTTCGATCGCGTTCACGACGATTGGCACCGTTATGTTGCGGGGCCGTTGATTCAAAGTCCAACCGGCCGCAACGCGGTTGAGATTGAGAAGCGCGGCAAGGTGCTCATCGATCAAGAGCGATCCGATGCAACGGCGCTCGAACAGATGCTCGCCGAGCGCAACCACCAGCTCGAGGCCGAAACGCAAGACCGCATCAATCAGACGCTGTACGTTCGCGCGGGGTGGTTGGTGATTTTCGGGTTGCTGGCAATTCTCTTTAATGCTTACCGGGGGCGTCTCAACCGGGAGTTAGAAGAAGAGAAGACGACGACGCAGACGTTACAGCGAGCCTTTACGAGCGGCTTCGAGACCCTTCCGAATTGCGACATTGCAAGCGCGTATATCTCCGCTGCGCGCCACACTGCGGTCGGCGGCGACGTTTTCGATGTGTACAAGCTCTCGGATGAACTCGCGCTTGTGCTCATTGCCGATGTCAGCGGGAAAGGCATCGATGCTGCGGTTATCACCGCATTCATCAAATTCACGATTCGCGGCATTGCCTTGCGCCGCCGCGATCCCGCCGCCATCTTAGCCGAGTTTAATACTGCTTTTCCGCGTGCCGTTTCAAACCCATATATTTTTGTCTCAATGTTGGTGGGCGTTTTGGATTTCGATAAAATGACCCTGGCCTATGCAAGCGGCGGACACGATTCGGCGTACGTTCGCCGTGCGAGTGCAAGCGTCGAGCAACTCCAAGTCACAGGCCCGATTCTCGGCGTGATGGAGGAGCCTTTTGCCAACCGGCTTGTACGCCTCGATCGCGGTGACGCGCTCATCCTCGCAACGGATGGCCTTACCGAAGCTCGCAATTTAAAGGCGGTGCAATTGCAGGATGACGCCATGAACGTTATCGCTCGAGCAAGTGGATCGGCGCAAGAAATGGTCGATGCAATCATTGCCGATCTGCACGCGTATACACGCCGCAGGCTTGCGGACGACGTTGCGCTGCTGGTTATAAAGATGGGTGGTACCCAGTGAGCCGCGCCGCCGTCGGGGCGCTTGTGGCGTTGCTGCTCTTTGTACCTGTCCCTGCGCGTGCGGACTGCGCCGGCCAGCCGGGAACTGGAGTGCTGCTCTTCTCGAACAGGTACGATCCCGACGTGCTCGTCTGGGATTCCAAGCAACGTCTCTTGGACTATCAAGCCGGTGGCTGGAGTGTTGCGAGGTTGCTCTTACCGCACGCGCTCCTTGCGCGCGCAGGCACAAAGGCCGTCTTGCAATCGTGCGCGCCGAGCATCGTCCATCCGAAGTATCAGCTTGCGCCCGCAGATGCCGCAGGCATCAAACTCACGAGCGGCCCCTACAAAGGTCGCTACGGCTGGGTTATGGCCGTCGATCTGCGCCTTCACCGATAGGGCAAAACCAAGCGCGGCGGGTATAACGGGTGGCATGCAAGCTCCCTCATCCGAGCGCCTGACTTTTCTTTTGGAGCGCGCCAATTTCGTGCGCCAAGGCATCATCCGCTCGCTGGTTTCCGCCGGTTCGGGCCATTCGGCCGGTTCGCTGGATATGGCCGACATTTTCACGGCCCTCTACCATCACGTGATGCGTCACGATCCGAAAAACCCGGCGTGGGAAGATCGCGATCGTCTTTTACTTTCGTGCGGGCATATTGCACCGGTGCGATACAGCGCGATGGCGTACGCGGATTACTTTCCCGTCGACGAGTTGCTGACGCTGCGTAAATTCGGAACGCGTTTGCAAGGTCATCCGGAACGTGTGCGCATGAACGCGCTTGAAACAACATCCGGACCGCTTGGTGAGGGACTCGCGCAAGGGACCGGCATGGCGCTGGCTGCGAAACTGGACAAGAAAGACTGGCGCGTGTATGTCGTGACTTCAGATGCAGAACATCAATGCGGTTTGCATATGGAAGCGATGATGACGGCTCCCAAATTCAAGCTCGACAATCTCACCTGCATTATCGACCGCAATTTCATCCAGATCGACGGCAGCACCGAAGAGATCATGCCTCTCGAGCCACTCGCCGATAAATACCGCGCGTTCAATTGGGAAGTTTTTGAATGCGACGGCAACGATATGGCTGCATTCATCCAGACTACGGAAAAGGCCAAGGCCGTCACGGGCAAGCCGCAAGTCATTATCGCAAACACCGTTCCGGGCAAGGGCGTCTCCTACATGGAAGGCGACTACACGTGGCACGGTAAGCCTCCCAACAAAGAGCAGGCAGATGTGGCCTTGCGCGAACTCGAAGCAGCCCGGACGAGGATCCTCGCATGATGCATCTCGTTGACTATCGCAATACGGATGCGGTTAAACAGGTTCCGACGCGCAACGGGTTTGGCGAAGGCATCATCGAGGCCGGCGCTAAGGACAAAAACGTCCTTGCTATCTGCGCAGATCTGGCAGAATCCACCCGTATGGAGGGCTTCAAGAAAGCCCATCCCGATCAATACATTGAGATTGGCGTCGCGGAGCAACTGCTGGTGGCAATGGCCGCGGGCCTTGCGAGCGCCGGAAAAATTCCGTGGATTGCAAGCTACGCGATGTTCAACCCGGGACGTTCGTGGGAGCAAGTCCGCACGACCATGGCGCTCAACGAAACAAATGTGAAAATTGCCGGCGCTCATGCCGGCGTTTCCGTCGGGCCCGACGGTGCAACGCATCAGGCGATCGAAGATATCGCGATCATGCGGGTCATTCCGCACATGATGGTCGTCGTGCCGTGCGATTCCGTGCAAACAAAGAAAGCCACGCTCGCGCTCTCAGAGAAATGGGGACCGACGTATCTGCGCTTCGGACGCGAGAAATCCGCAGTCATCACCACCGATCAAACGCCGTTTGAAATTGGAAAAGCGCAGATCTTTCGCGAAGGTACGGACGTCGCAATTATCGCCTGCGGCATTCTGGTTTACAATGCACTCATTGCAGCGGAAGAGCTCGCAAACGATGAGGGCATCAACTGCATAGTCATCAACAATCACACGGTCAAACCGATGGACGAACCGGCGGTCGTCGCAGCCGCCCAGCGCTGCGGAGCCGTGGTAACGGTCGAAGAGCATCAGATCCACGCCGGTATGGGATCGCGCGTCGCGGAGATTTTGGCGCAGAAGCATCCCGTGCCGATTGAGTTTGTCGGCGTTAACGATACGTTCGGGCAATCGGGCGATCCGATGGAGCTCATCGAGCATTACGGCATGGGAACCAACGCGATCAAGGAAGCTGCGCGCCGCGCGGCGCGACGCAAACACGGAAGTAGGCTTACAGCGGCTAATACGCAAGAATGACGGTTAAAGCCCAGTTTCCGGACGAGCAGTCCGAAAGCGGGGAGTTCGAACGGCAGAAAGACGCGTTTGATTCGCG
>JACRUB010000130.1:4271-6037 GCA_014305015.1 Vulcanimicrobiota bacterium
GGACGCGTCACGGTTCCGGTTCTCTGGGACAAGAAGACCAAGCAGATCGTGAGCAACAACGACGATCACATTCTGCGCATGTTTGAGACAGACTTTGATGCGATTGCGAAAGTCAACGACATCGACTACTATCCGAAAGACCATCGCGCGGGGATCGACGAGCTCAACGAACTGATCTACAAAACGGTCAACAACGGCGTGTATCGCGCGGGGTTTGCGACGTCGCAGGACGCGTACGAGCTAGCGGCGCGTAACGTTTTTGAAACGCTGGACAGACTCGAGGAACGCCTGGCGAAGAGGCGCTACCTCTTCGGCTCGCATCCGGTGGAAACCGATTGGCGTTTATTTGTTACGCTGATTCGATTTGATGCCGTCTACTACGGCCACTTTAAATGTAACCTGCGCCTAATTATGGATACTCCGAATTTGTCGGGCTACTTGCGAGATCTCTACCAATTCAGAGGCGTCGGCGAAACCGTTAATTTCGATCATATCAAGCGCCACTACTACTATACGCACGACGATATCAACCCGACGCGCATAGTGCCAATCGGACCGCTTCAGGATCTGGAGTCACCGCACGGCCGCGAGGACCTTTCTTCGCCGCGCGGCTTAAGGGACGGCGCGTAAGACCGATCCGCAGCAACGTTTGTATTTCTTGCCGCTGGCGCACGGGCAAGGAGCGTTGGGAGGAATCTTAGGCGCTGCTCTGCGTACCGCCACCTGTTGCGGAACTAGCCGCTCGAACCAGAATTCGCGAATGCGAAGTGCAGCAATCAACATAGCACGCGCGACGTTACCGCGCAGCTCGTGGTTATCGAGCCAGGCCCGCTTCGTTGGATCCGAGGTACAATCGGAGACAAGTGCAAAAGGCGTCATGAGGTCGCGATTGATTGGATCGGAGAGCAGCGGCTCCCATTGTTCGTAGGCGTATGCAATCGCTTTCAAATAGCCGTCGTGCCAAGCCACCATTGCCTTCGGGTTCGAATCGGCGGTGAGCATCGCATGGGTGCTTTCGATGTATTCATCCGGCGATTTATGTAACTGCTGCGCAATGACGTTATGCAAATTCATCACTTCGGCGAGCGAGGCTGCAGCGCTATTTTCATCTTCAATGGGAAAGACAAACTCGCCCAACCAAACACGAGGCATGAGCACCGGACCCGAGACGATTGCAGTGAGAAATCCGTGAATGAATTCCAGGGGGTGAGGCTCGACAAATGCGTCTCGTAGCTCGCCGCGCGCGGCGCTCTGCGCGAACGATGTTGCGCTGCTTGCCTGAAACTCATAATCAGGCAGCGCGCCCTCTTCAACCCGTAACATGCCTGCGCCGTCCGTAACCTTTGGATGATGACGGCGACTTGCGACCTCGTATTCTGCGACCACTACGCACTCTAGCGTCAATCGCGACGTTCCAGATTCGCATAGGAAGCGCTTGCCTGTCGCGAGGACTCGGCGCACAGGGGTGCGCGATCCCTTGCCATTGGAGAACGTTCGGCCGTCTACAATCAGGCGCGCAGCCCCGCGTTCCTCCTGGCCATAGTCGCACGGCCACTCGAATGCGCCGAGCAATGTGAGTTGCGCGCCCACGATTGTCGCGTCGGCGCTTATCGAAACCAGACGCCACGCACTGTTCGTTTCGTCATCCGCCTGTGCGCGAATATCGTAAACACGTTTGTCGCGCGTGCGCGTCGAGCGCGCTAGATGGGAACCCATCGATCAATTGCCCCTTGGGCTACTTGCCCAATGTGTCCCGTTAGAAGGGA
>JACRUB010000101.1:0-1491 GCA_014305015.1 Vulcanimicrobiota bacterium
CTTGTTGAACTCCTGAAGGGCTGCTTCGAGGGCCTTAGCGTTGTCGTCCGAAACTTGCTTGGAATCGGCAATCGCCTTGGTGATCTCCGGATGCTTTGCATGCAGGAAGTCGATGAAGCTCTTTGCCCATTCTTGCAGACGCGTGGTCTGGATATCGGTAACGAAACCTTTGGTTGCGGCGTAGATGATGGCCACTTGGTCTTCCATCTTCTGCGGCTGGTATTGCGGCTGCTTGAGCAACTCGGTCAGCTTCTCACCGCGGGCGAGCTGGTTCTGCGTGTTCTTATCCAGATCGCTCGCGAGTTTGGCGAACGCGGCGAGATCCCGGTACTGCGCAAGCTCGAGTTTGAGCTGACCCGCAACGCTCTTCATGGCCTTGGTTTGAGCCGAGCTACCGACACGCGAGACGGAGAGTCCGACGTCGACGGCGGGGCGGATACCTTGGAAAAACAATTCCGGCGTCAGGTAGATCTGGCCGTCGGTAATCGAAATCACGTTCGTGGGAATGTACGCCGAGAAGTCGCCGGCTTGCGTTTCAATGATCGGCAAAGCGGTCATAGAACCGCCGCCTTTTTCATCCGAGAGTTTTGCAGCGCGTTCGAGCAGACGTGAATGCAGATAGAAGACGTCGCCCGGATACGCTTCGCGGCCCGGCGGACGGCGCAACAACAGTGACATTTCACGATAGGCCTGCGCGTGACGCGTAAGATCGTCGTAAATAATGAGGACGTCTTTGCCCTCGTACATCAACTCTTCGCCCATCGCGCAACCGGCAAACGGCGCCATCCACTTCAGTGCGGCGGCCTCTGCGGGGCTGACGGCAACAATCGTCGTGTACTCCATCGCACCTTTGGATTCAAGGACGGATGCGAGCGCCGAGACGGTTGAATTTTTTTGACCGATGGCGACGTAGATGCAGAAAACGTTCTGGCCTTTTTGATTGATGATCGTATCGATTGCGATCGCGGTCTTACCGGTGCTGCGATCGCCGATGATGAGCTCGCGCTGGCCCTTGCCGATCGGAATGAGCGCATCGAGCGAACGAATGCCCGTCTGCAGCGGCTGCTTGACGCCTTGACGCTCCACGACGGAGGGAGCAACGTTTTCAATCGTGCGATAGCGGTCGGTGTTAATCGGGCCCTTGTCGTCCAGCGGTTGGCCGAGCGGATTGACGACGCGTCCAAGCAACGCAGTGCCGACGGGAACCGATGCGATACGGCCGGTACGGCGTACTTTGTCGCCTTCCTTAATATCCGTATCTGCGCCCATGATGACGACGCCGACGTTGTCCTCTTCCAAGTTCAGAACCACGCCTTGCATACCGTTCGGAAACTCTACGAGTTCCGATGCGCGAGCGGCGCCGAGGCCGTAGACACGGGCTAGGTTCGAACCGACGGCGATGACGGTTCCGACCTGATCTTCATTGACTTCGCTCTTAAAGCTCGCAATTTGCTGCTTGAGGATTCCGGCAATTTCATCTGCGTTAATCAT
>JACRUB010000101.1:1591-5997 GCA_014305015.1 Vulcanimicrobiota bacterium
GCGATCGAATCGTCGATCCGGCGGTCACCCATCATGATGCGCACGCCGCCGATGAGTGTTCCATCGACGTTCTGCGTCACATCAAACTTTTTTTTATAGACTTGCTCGAGACGTGCGACCATCTTGCGCAGCTCATCAGGCGAGAGCGGCACGGCCGTCGTTATCACAAGTGGCTCGGCTCCGCGAGCCAGCATCTCGAGAATCTTGAACTGTTGCACGATCTCGGGAAGCAATGCTTCGCGTCGCTTGCGTACGAGCAGCAACAACGTGTGTAGGGCGAGCTCGTGAATATTCTTGCCGAAGGTCTCGGTGAGCACGCGGGCCTTTTCATCCGCACCGATCACCGGTGCGATGAAAAATCTTTTCGCAGACTCATCGGATTGGATCGCATCGTCGACACGTTCCAAATCGCGTCCGACGGCGTCGACCGCGTTCTGCTCTTTTGCGAGGCTGAAGATTGCGCTCGCATAGCGGCGCGAAGCTTTTTCGTTAGCCATCAGTTGAGCCCGCCGTGTTCGATCGACTGCGTAAAGCGCTCCACCAGCTGCGCATTTACACCCGGGGTGACGCGCGTGCGCGCATCGCTGCGCGCGAGTTCCAGAGCCTTCTGAGCGAGTTCGTTGCGCAATTGTACGCGGGCAGCCTCGCGGGCGCGATCCAGTTCGCCGGCGGCGTTATGCAAAGCGCGCTCGCCTGCGGCTTTGGCTTGCTCGACCACAGTCTCATGTTCGCGCTTGCCCTGCTCTTTCGCGCGTTCCAAAATCGCCTTCGCATCGACTTGGGCTGCGCCCATTTGCAGGCGGAGCGTGTCGGCCGTTGCTTTGGCTTGATCCCGATGCTGCTCGGTACGGGCTATCTCCTCGTTCTTGCTCTGCTGCGCTTTGAGGACCGCAGGAATCGCAAATTTGTTGAACATCCAAATCAACACGATGAGGAATAGGATCGATGAAACGACCTGGCTCCAAACCGCAATTGCTTCGTAGTTCACTTTGCGGCTCCCGTAACGGTGCGATCGAGCATCATATCCGCGAGTTCGCGGACCGTTTTGTCTTCCTTGCTGCGCGCAGCTGCCAGCTCACCGGCAACTGTTTCGTGTGCCTGCTCGACTTGGCGATTTACTTGCTCGTTATATTGAGCGGCGAGCGTGGCCGTTTCGTTGGAAATCTCGGCGCGCTCCTTGCCCAAGGTCAGTTCGGCCTCGCGCCGGGCACCCGCGAGCACGGCGTCTTCTTGCGCCTTCAATTTGCCAGCTTCCGCCTTGTAGGCCTCGTAGTCTCTAGTAACGCCATTGATGTAGTCGCGACGTTTCTTGATCGCGGCGCTTACGGGACGCAAAAAGACCAGATTCAACAACGCGAAGAAAATCACGAAGTTGAGGAGCTGGATCCAGAACGTGCCGTCAGGCTGTAAGAACATCGAACCTTACTTCAGGTGCGCCAGGGTGTCCGTCGGAACTTTAACGACGACGAGCAACACGTAGAACGCGAGCCCAAGGGCAATAATCGGAAATGCTTCCAAGACGCCGACGCCGAGGAACATGAACGTGAAGATGTTCGGGCGCGCTTCGGGTTGGCGGGCAATGGCTTCGACGGCTTTGCTGGCAACGATACCGTCGCCGACGGCCGACCCGAAAGCAACTCCGGCGACGATCAGACCAAACGCGATCAGGGTCGCGGCAATGACTAAGCTTTCAGAACTCAACGAACTACCTTTCTAGAGTAGGTATTAGTGCTCGTCGGCGACGGCTAACGAGAGATAGACGATCGCCAACAGGGTGAACAAAAACGCTTGAATAGTGCCGACAAAAAAGTTGAAGAACTGCACGAAGAAGGGCACCACTGTAACGGCCAGTGAGAGGTTCACCGGCCCGATCATTACCTTCGCAGTGACGATCGAAGCAATAATGATGAAGAGCAGCTCTCCCACAAAGATATTGAAGAACAGGCGCGCCGCAAGCGTTGCCGGACGCGCGACTTCTTCGAGCAGATTGATCGGCGCGAGGACGGCAAACGGCTTAAAAATGTGCAGCGGAAACTTCGGCCCGTGTTTCTTGAAGCCCGCGTATTGAATGATGAACCAAATCATCAGCGCGTACGGCAGCGTCGTATTCAAATCCGCGGTTGGAGAACCACCGAAGGGCAGCCCGAGCGCTTTAAACGGAAACGTGCCGAACTGATTGAGCATAAAGATGAAGATGAACAGCGCGATGAAGAAGGGCACGTATCCTTCGCCCGCCTCACCCAGAACGCTCGTCACCATGTCCGCGATGTAGTTAATAATGGCTTCGAAGACGGTTTGCCGCTTGGTCACGCGCGTCGATTTGTAGCTTGTCCCGACCCATGCAAAGAAAGCCAGCGCCAAGACCATGACTATCCAGGTCGTCAAGATCGTGTCGGAATGGACCGGCCCGAGGACCGGAAGATTCCAGAGCGTGTGCTCGCCGATTTGCTCGTGCAACTTGGTTCTTTAATCCCGTCTAAACGCGCGCTGTACGGATGACATATACAGCAGCAATGGCATGAAAAATCCTAAAAAATAAATGGCCATCGTCCACCACGGGCCATGGAGCGCTAACCCTACGGGTACTATAGCGAAGACGCCGACGCGCAGAAAACTACTAAAGACGAACGCCCCGACGCTCCGATGGTCCGCGAGCCGCTCATTTGCGCGCATCGACAGCAACATGTTCAGTACGCCGCACAGGCCGCCGATGACCAGGCACACGCCGCCAAGTGGAGTGCGGACCGCCAAGAGCGCAGCGAGGACGAGGACCGCGACTGTTGACCGGACAGCGATCGACCGCCTTAGATTCTTGTATGTAGCAAGGTCAACCGCCGCGTCGGCGGGGCTGTAATTACTAGGAGGCCAGGAGGACTCCTGGTCGGCTGGCGGGCCGCTCACTAGCGGAGTTCTTGGACGAGCATGCGGAACGCGCTCCAGCCACCGAGAGCGAGGCCCGCGAAGATTCCGCCGAGGACCCAAAGCGGCTGATTCGTGCGGCCGGCCAGCCAAATACCGAGCACCAAGCCCAGCAGCGCCGACCCCGCAAAGGTCCCGCCGGCGGCCACCAGCTTAAGGGTCACGCCTCGAATTCTGAGGGGTAGCTCTTTCCGCGCAAGCGGGCCAAGAGCCACCGGACGATCCGCTCCGAGGCGTGGCCGTCGCCATAGGGATTGCTGGCCTTGGCCATCCGCTCGTACTCGAGCTCGTCGGTCAGCAGGCGGGAGGCAGCCGAGACAATTTTTGCCCGGTCGTGGCCCACGAGCTCGAGGGTTCCGGCCGCAAGTCCCTCGGGACGCTCGGTCTCCTCGCGCATAACGAGCACGGGCTTTCCGAGACAGGGCGCTTCTTCTTGAAGCCCACCGCTATCGGTCAATACAAAGGTAGCGCTGCGAACGCAAGCCACCATCTCCGCGTAGTCGATCGGCTCCGTAAGCACCACGCCCTCCACTCCGCCCAAAATCTTGTGCGCAACCGGAGCGACTTTCGGCGAGGGATGCACGGGCCAAAGAATCTGCGGGCGCGAGGGCAGGTGTACGATGTCTCGCATCGCGAGCGCCATCTCTTCCATATACGGATGATTCTCGCGCCGGTGCGCCGTCACGACAATGATCTCGCGCGAGGGGTCGAGCTTTTCCCAGCCTTTTGGATGCGGAAGATTGGGACGCTTTGCGGTTGCGATGAACGCATCGATCACCGTGTTGCCCGTCACGATAATATCCTCGAGCGTGATGCTCTCGCGCAAGAGATGCTGCTTGGCTAAATCGGTGGGCGAGAAGTGAAACGATGTCAGTTGACCCGTGAGGCGGCGGTTCATCTCTTCGGGGTACGGCGTCCAGCGATCGTTCGTTCGCAGTCCCGCTTCAACGTGACCGACGGGAACGTGTTGATAGAATGCGGCGAGCGCAGCAGCAGTAGACGTACTGGTGTCGCCGTGAACGAGCACGACGTCGGGCTTGGATTCTTTGAGGACGGGCTCCATTCCGCTAAGCACGCGCGTTGTGATTTCTGTTAGCGATTGATCCGCCGTCATGGTATCGAGATCGTAGTCCGGTTTGATCTTGAAGAGGTCCAGCAAATCGTCGAGCATTTGACGGTGCTGCGCAGTAACGCACACGATGGTTTCAACAGCGGGCGCCGCATTTTTGAGCGCGGCAACGACGGGCGCCATCTTGATCGTATCCGGACGCGTGCCGAAGACAGTCATCACGCGCAGCGGCGTGGTGCTCATAGCCCGGCGACTTTCATGAAGTGTGGTACGCCGCCGCTGAGTACAAATGCAGCTGCACCAAGAATAAAACAAAGCGCATAAATGAGGAGCACCGCTTGGCGCACATTGAGCCCGTAGCGAAAGATCAATTGGTGATGGAAGTGTCCGCGATCTGCTTCCGTAATGCGCTTGCCGG
>JACRUB010000095.1 GCA_014305015.1 Vulcanimicrobiota bacterium
GGATTGCCGGCGGTTCCATGGTTCGCTTGAGCGGCAAAGATGTTGTGGATGTTGGGCCGCGTTCGGCGCACATTGCCGGCCTCGGCTACGCTGCATTTACGCCTCTGGCACTCATTTCATCGGCTCAAGTCGAACGGATCAAACCGACACCCCACGATCCGGACGACTATGTCGCGCTGATCGCCACAGACGGCTCGAGAATTGCGATTACGCCGACGTGCGCTGCAAATGCGCTCGGCTATGTTCCCGAGAGCGCGTTCGCATTCGGAAACGCAGAGGCTGCTACGGCGGCCTTCCAGATCATTGGACGCGAGATCGGTGTCGACGCCCAAGCGCTCGCGCGGCGCGTGCTTGATGTTGCAACCGATAAAGTGATCGCAGCGGTTAACGAACTGATCGCGGACTACGAACTCGATCCGGAAAACTTGGTGATCGTAGGCGGCGGCGGCGGCGCTGCCGCGCTTGTTCCGTATGCGGCGCAGCGCTGCAAGCATCACTTTCGCCTTGCGCGCGATGCGGAAGTCATTTCCCCGATCGGCGTTGCGCTTGCACTCGTTCGCGATGTCGTCGAGCGCACGATCGTGGATCCGACGCCCGCCGATATAATCAGTTTGCGCCGCGAGGCTGGAGATAAAGTGATCGCGGGGGGCGCGGCGCCCGAGAGCGTTGACGTCGCTATCGAAATTGACACGCAACGTAATCTCGTTCGTGCCACCGCATCAGGCGCAAGCGCACTGTCCGAAGATGCGCTCCAAGCAGTACGTTCTCCCGAAGAGCAGGTGGCAATCGCGGCCGCGCTGCTGCGGTGCGATGCAAGCGCGCTGCAGCGAATCCAAGCCACGCCGGTGCTGACGATCTTCAAGTGCGAGCGCAACCTGCGCGCGCTCGACCAAACCGGCGTCGCCCGCCTCGCGGTGCGCGACGCACTCATAACGCAGACCGACGCGGCCGCAGCCCCTACCGTGCTCGCAGCAACGCTGGAAGAACAAACGAGTTTCGGCGACGTCGGGCGCGCGCTCCCAAACATCTTTCTCATTCACGGTGCGCGGATTGCCGATCTCTCGGGTCTCGCAACCGCCGCGCAAGTGGTGGCACTGGCGACCGAGGAACTGGGCGGCCTGGATGCCTCGGCGCCGGTCGCGATCGTAACGGCTCGCAACAAAGCCTAACTCCAGGGAGTATGCATCGAGATGGCAACTGTTAAAATCGATCAGCAAAACCTAAAAGTGGAACTTGGCCCGTGGGACCATATTTGGGCCTTTAGCGGTTCGCTCACAATTCCGCTGGCGCACGTAAAGGGCGTGGAGATTGCGGATGAGGCCGCATGGAGTCGCGTATGGACGAAACTCGTCGGCACGAGCCTCCCGGGCATGAAGACCGCCGGAACATTTTTTTCCAAAGACGGGATGGTCTTCTGCGATTACAACGACGGAAACCGTTGTTTAGAAATTAGCGTTGAACACGAATTCTATTCCAAGCTTGTTATCCAATTAGACGAAGGCTCTGATCCCGAAGCCGTTCGCACTCAAATTCAAGCCGCCCTAAAACGCTAAGAAGCCTACCAGAACCGGCCATCGTCGATCAGCAAGTAGAGGATGGGACCGAGACCCCATACGATGCTGACGACAAACCAGATGATCTTGCGATCCTTGGGGAGATCCGAGCGGTTTGCGAGATTGAGCCACATTAAAATCATCGCAATCGGATGCAGGAAGATCGAGAGTAGAACCTCGATGAGGATTTTCATAACGTAGCGATATACAAGCCACGGTTCATGAGACCTTGCTCGTCGAACTTAAATCGGAAGCCGGCGCGCGTCAAGGCAGCGCGATACTCCTCGCGCGTAAAGAGCGTGAGACGGTGCGCTTCCGTAAACGTCCTGATCCCATCCGCTGAACCGATCATATAATGATAGTTGACGATCGAAACGTTCCCGTCGCGGCGGCTCACGTTCATGCGCGCAACCTTTAGGTCCGGTTCGTCCACAAACAGGGCATTGAGATGCCCGTCCACCCACTGATCCGGTGAGAACCACGGTTCCAAAACCAACACGCCACCTGGACGCAGATGGCGCGCAAATGTTTGCAGTGTTTGGTCCAGGCGCACGACATTGGGCGCGTAGCCGATCGAGCTAAAGAGACAGATGAGAGCGTCGAACTTCTTACTGAGGTTAAAACTAACCATATCCGCTTGATGGAGCGGAACATCCGGACACCGCTGCGCAGCGAGGTTGAGCATGTTGCGCTCGAGATCCAAGCCTTCGCAGGTAAAACCGGCCTGCAAGTGTTGCAAATGCGCGCCGGTTCCGCAAGCGACATCGAGCAGAGGCGCGCCTTTGATAACGCCACGCTCGGTTAGCAAGGTTGCAACCTGCGCCGACTCGCTTGCGTAATCTTTGCCCAGCCCCCGGTAGAGCGCATCGTAATATTTTGCAGAGAGGGTAAACATCGTCGCGCTCTATTTGGTTCGAGTGCGCGAAGGCCTACCGAGTAAGCGGCCATGCGTATGGCACAACATCGTGATAGACTGAACGCAATGGTTGTCTCGCGCAAGGTCGCCTATCGCCTCTATCCCTCGCGTTCACAAGGGGTCGCGCTCTTGAGCATGCTCGGTGCGCATCAGCGGCTGTACAACGCTGCGCTGGAGCAGCGAATCGCCGCCTGGCGCTTACGCCGGTATGGGATGTCGTATGCCAACCAATGCCGCGAGCTTACCGAATTGCGCGCCGCGGATGAATTATATCAAAACGTCAATGCGCAGTCGGCGCAAGTCACGCTGAAGCGCCTCGATTGGGCATTCAAGGCGTTCTTCCAGCGTTGCAAGCGTGGTGAGATGGCGGGTTTCCCGCGTTTTCGTTCGTTCGAGCGTTTCAGCGGGTGGGGGTACAAAACGCACGGCGATGGCTTTCGATTTGTGCCAGGTGACGGCAATATGCACGGCAGGCTGCGCCTGTCAGGTGTTGGCGTTATTCCGGTACGCGGTCGAGCGCGCACGCTAGGTGAGGTCGCAACATGCGAAATCGGCCGCAAGGCCGGGCGCTGGTATGCGTGGCTCACAATGCAATGCGAACCGAAACGCACGCGCGGTACTAAAGCGGTTGGCTTGGATTGGGGCGTCCAAACCTTCCTCACCATCGCGCACGAGGATGGTTCGTTTGCCGAGGTTGCCAATCCGCGCCTCGTTCGGAGGGCGAAGGCAGAACTCGAAGCGGCGCAGCAGAACCTGGGACGCAAACAACGTGGTTCGAAGAACCGGTACAAGGCCAAGAACATCGTAGCTGCAATCCACCACAAGACGGCCAACCGCCGCGCGGATTTCCTCCACAAAGAGTCCGCCAAACTCATCGCGAGGGCAAATCTAATTGCGGCCGAAACGCTCACCGTAAAGAACATGACGGCGTCGGCCAGAGGCAACCTCGAAAATCCTGGGCGCAACGTCGCCCAAAAAGCGGGCTTGAATCGAGAGATTCTCGCGACCGCTCCAAGCGCATTCCTCGCGATGCTCCGGTACAAAGCGGCAGAGGCTGGTATCGAGTACGTCGAGGTTCCGTCGCGTACTGTCAAACCCTCACAACGCTGCTCCGCGTGCTGGGACGTACGCAAGAAAACGCTTGCGCAACGGCGGCACGTCTGTTCTTGTGGATTGGCGCTCGGACGCGATGAAAACGCTGCGCGCGTTACCCTCTTTTGGGCGTTAGCCCGAACCGGCCGGGAACCGACCTGGTGCCTCGCGAGCATCGCCTCGTGAGCAACACGAAACTCCACCCTGTACGCGAAACGCCAAGTGGAGTAGTTCAACGAGTAAGCGCGCTAAATGGACTCTGGCAATGAGCGAGTATGACGTCCTCGTCGTCGGTGGCGGAAATGCGGGTTGCGCGGCTGCGCTTGCGGCGGCGCGTCGCGGTGCGAAAACGATGCTGGTCGAACGCTATGGCTTTCTCGGCGGTACCGCGACCGCATCGATGGTGGGTCCGTGGATGACGTTTCATTCCGGCAAAGAGCGCATCGTCGGCGGCATCGCAGAAGAGATCGTCGAGCGCTTGATGGCCAAAGGCGCATCCCCCGGACATCTGCACGATGCTTCCGACTACGTTCCGACCATTACGCCGTTCGATCCAGAGGTGCACAAGGCGTTGCTTTTTGAGATGATGCAAGAGGCGGGCGTTCATCTCTTACTGCATGCGTACGTGACCGATGCAATTTCGGCTGCGGGAACAGTCGAAGGTGCAACCTTTGCAACGGTCGGCGGGATGCGGTCCTATCGCGCGGCGGTAACGATCGACGCAACGGCGGATGCCTATGTTGCGGCATCGGCGGGGGTTCAGACGCAACAAGGTGACGAACGCGGCCGCGTTCAGCCGGCGACTCTGATGTTTCGTTTAAGCCATGTTGATCTCGCAAAGACGGCAGCCTATCTGCGCGCACATCCCGATCAAATGCGCACGTCGCTCAAAACGCACGAACGTACGCCCCAAGCGCTTACGGCGGTGGCTGGGCTCTACGATCTATGGCATGCGGCGGAGCAAAGCGGTGAAGTGAGCATCCCGCGCGAGCTCGTTTCGTTTTTCATCACGCCGTACGATGATGAAGTCACGGTCAACATGACGCGCGTAACGAACATCGATCCGCTCGATCCGGATGATCTCACACGGGCCGAGGTCGAAGCACGGCTGCAGGTCATGCAATTGTTTGCATTTTTCCAGCGGCGCGTTCCCGGATTCGAGAAGGCGCGTTTGGCGGCAACCGCCGCGCAGATCGGGATTCGCGAATCCCGCCGCATCGTCGGCGAATATACCCTCACGCGCGAAGACGTCTTGGAAGGGCGCCGGTTTGAGGACGCCGTTGCGCGCAGCGCCTATCCGATCGATATTCATAACCCTTCCGGAAGTGGAACGACCACGCACCGCCTTCCCGAAGGCGGCAGCTATGAAATTCCATATAGGTGTCTCGTGCCAAAACTGGTCGAACGTTTGCTCGTCGCGGGGCGCTGCATCTCAACCACGCATGAAGCCCTTGCGTCGACGCGTTTAACCCCGACGGTGATGACGCTCGGCCAGGCGGCCGGAACGGCGGCAGCTCTCGCGAACAAGCAAAGGCTGCGCGTGCGGGATATTGATGCGAGCGTTCTACGCCAAGCACTCATTGATGACGGCGTCGATTTGAGAAGGTAGCCGATGAATTCAGCTTTTAAGATGGCTCACGAATATGGCGTCGCTATCGAGTATGCCGATCTCGGCGACTGGGGTATCGATGAACTGCGTTCCGAGTACGATCCCAATGGTCCGACCATCCGCATTAACATGCGCGTTATTGAAAACCTTGCCGTCGATGAGATGGGTGAGTTTATCACGTTCGCAATCGGACATGAAATGTATCATCATCTGGAACATCGCGGCGAGATCGAGCGGCTTGGCGATAAGCGCGAGCGTGAAATAGCCGCCAACTCGTTTGCCCGCGAGTTGCTAAGCCCAGCATGAAACTCTATGCCGGCATCGACGGTGGACAGAGTTCCACGACGGCGATTATCGCTGACGGCGGCGGAAAAATTTTGGGCGCGGGGCACGCCGGTCCAGCGGATGAGGTTGGAGCGGATCCATCTTCGACACGGCTGCGAGACGCAGTTCAGCTAGCGATCAGTCACGCATTGCGGGCGGCGGACCTTTTTCCCGATACCGAATTTGCTGCAGTCGTTGCGGGGCTCTCCGGATATAACGGCCAGCCTGTTGGTGCCAAACCGCACGTGCACACCAGCAATTTCCAAATGATGCATGACGCGCGCATCGCGCACGCCGCCGCGTTCGATCGCGACGAAGGCATCCTCGTTATCGCCGGAACGGGTTCTGTCGCCTTTGGAATCAACGAACTGGGAGAAGAATGCCGTATTGGCGGCTGGGGTTATCTTTTTGGTGATGCGGGCAGCGCGTTTTGGATTGGGCGGCGTCTGATCGAGCGCGCTATGCGCGATCAGGA